>NZ_JAOCFV010000028.1:0-62170 GCF_029842145.1 Stenotrophomonas sp. GD03794 | reverse complement strand
CGGTAGACGCCAACCTTGGTTGGCGCCGTTGACGTCCCGCGTGCCAACCAAGGTTGGCACCTACCAGAAGCGGGATCCCCGTACGCCAACCCACAACCCATCACCGGCTCATCGAATACGGCGCCTGCGCGCCCTGCCCCGGCCAGTCCTTGTTCGGCTCGGCCTGCATGCTGAAGCGCAGCTCGCCACCGGCCAGGATCTCGTCATGGCGCAGGAAGGTGCGCTGTAGCGGCTTGCCGTTGAGGCTCACGCTGCCCACATAGGTGTGCCTGTCATCCAGCCCATCGGCCACGATGGTGAAGGTCTTGCCGTTCGGCAGTCGCATCGCGGTCTTCGGCAGGAACGGGCGCCCCAGGATGTACTCGCCCGAGCCGGGTGCCACCGGGTAGAAGCCCAGCGCGGTGAACACGTACCACGCCGACATCTGGCCGACGTCATCGTTGCCGGCCAGGCCATCGGGGCGGTCGGCGTACTGGGTGTCCATGATCTGCTTCAGGCGCGCCTGGGTGCGCCACGGCTGGCCGGCATACGAATACAGGTAGGCCACGTGGTGGCTGGGCTCGTTGCCATGCGCATACCAGCCGATCAGGCCGGTGATGTCTTCCATGTGCTCGAAGATGGACGGATCGACCTTGGCGTTGAACACTTCGTCCAGGCGCGCGAGCAGCTTGTCGCTGCCCCCGTGCGCGGCGGCCAGGCCGGCCACGTCCTGCGGCACGTACCAGGAGTACTGCCAGGCATTGCCCTCGGTGTAGTCGGTGCCGTAGCCACTGGCGCTGGGGTCGAATGGCGTGCGGAAGCTGCCATCGCGCTTGCGTGCGCGCATGAAGCCGGTGTCCTTGTCGAAGGCGTTGCGCCAGTTGCCGGCGCGCTTGTCGAAGGTGGCCGCAACATCGGTCTTGCCCATCGCCTGCGCCATGCGAGCAATGGTCCAGTCATCGAACGCGTATTCCAGCGTCTTGCTGGCCGCTTCGCCTTCCTCGTCGATCGGCACATAGCCCAGCTCGCGGTACTGTGCGATGCCATCGTAGGGCCCGTAGTTGGCGGTCTCGACCATCGCCTTCAGCGCCTTGTCGGCGTCGAAGCCACGGATGCCCTTCACGTAGGCATCGGCGATCACCGGCACCGCGTGGTAGCCGATCATGCACCAGTCTTCCAGGCCATGGAACGACCACACCGGCAGCATCCCGTAGGGGCTGTGCTCATGGTGGGCCAGCATCGAATTGACGAAATCGCTGTTGCGCTTCTCCGGCTGCACCAGCGTCAGCAAAGGGTGCAGCGCACGGTAGGTGTCCCACAGCGAGAACGTCGAATAGTTCGTGAAACCATCGGCTTTGTGCACCGCGTTGTCCGAACCACGGTACTGGCCATCGGCATCCATGAACAGCGTCGGCCCCAGCATCGTGTGGTACAGCGCGGTGTAGGCACTGCGCCGGGCATGTTCGGGGGCCTCGATATCCAGCACCGACAGCGCCTGCATCCATTCCTGCCTTGCCTGCGCACGCACGCGGTCGAAATCGAAGCCGGCCACTTCCGCGTCGAGGTTGGCGATGGCACCAGCTTCACTGACCGGCGAGATCGCCACCTTGACCACCAGCGGCGCGTCCAGCTTGCCGAACGCGAAGGTACCGACCAGCTGCCGCCCTTCGATCTGCGCACGCTGCGCGGGATCCTTCTCACCCGGCGGCGGGAAGCCCTTGTAGACGATGTCCTGCTCGGTGTTGTGCAGCTCATGCCCGGCCAGCGGGCGCGAGAAACGCATCGCGAAATACAGCTGGCGGCCCGGCGCCCAGCCGCGCGTCTCGCGGAAGCCGGTCACGGTGCCATCGGCGCGCACCCGCACCCGCGACCACAGCACCTTGCCCGGGTAGTCGTACATGCTGGTGCGCATGTCCAGCAGCACCTTGGCATCGGTGCCCTTGGGGAAGGCATAGCGGTGCACGCCCACGCGCGCGCTGGTGGTCAGTTCGGCGCGCACCTTGTAGTCGTCCAGGGTGACCGCGTAGTAGCCCGGCTCAGCCTTCTCGTCATCGTGGCGGAAGCGCGACGCGTAACCGCTGCGCGGCTTTTCCGGGTCACCGCGCTCCAGGCCGGGATTGCCGGTGAACGGCATCAGCAGGATGTCGCCGAGGTCCGAATGACCGGTGCCGGAAAAATGCGTGTGCGAGAAGCCGACGATGCTGCTGTCGTCGTAACGGTAGCCGGCTGCCCAGCCATAGGCCTTTTCGCGCGGCTGGATGCGTGTGTCCGGGCTGAGCTGGACCATGCCGAATGGCACCGTGGCACCCGGGTAGGTGTGGCCTTCGCCACCGGTACCAATGAACGGGTCGACCGAAGCGTATGCCCTGTCGGCGGCCGTTTTGGCGGGAGCGGCCGACGCCAGGCCGGAAGCGAGCATCGCCGTGGCGGCGACAGCGATCAGGAGACGACGGTCCAGCGTGGGCATCGGCGTTTGGATCGATTCAGGTGGTTGCCGGATGCTAGCACCGGGCATCCCGTGCCGCATGTTGCAGTGCGGCCATCGGCCTTGCACCCGCTGCATGCCCTCGCGCGGCTGACGCCCGCAGGAAATGCGACCGGCCATGGCTCACCTCTACGGCTGTACCGGCACTTGCCGTGTACCCCGCCCCCTCCTACCCTGCGTCCACACCCGGGAGAGGACGCATGCTCATCCGCACTGCACGATGGATCGTGATGGCAAGCCTGCTGGGTGTCGTAACGCTCAGCCATGGCGCGCCGCCCACGCCCCCCGCCCCATCGCGTGCTGCCCAGGACGACTACACCATCCTGCGCCTGCTGGTCACCGACGACCAGGACCACCTGCTGCTGGAACACAACCGCAGCGGCTGGATGACACCCGCTGTACGCGCCAACCGCAAACAGAGCATCCAGCAGGCGTTGCAACAGCTCTCATCGGATCTCGGCCTGCAGGTATCGCCGTTCACGCTGGCGGCCATCTACAGCTATCGTTTCAACGAAGACCCGCCGGACCCAAGCCACGACGCGGTGTCGTTCCGGCAGCACTATCGCGCCACCCTGCGGGCCGGGCAGCCACCGGCGAGAACCGCGGACAAGGAATACCGGTGGGTGAGCCGCGACGAGGCAGCGACGCTGATCGGCATGGAAGCGCTGCGGATGGAAACCCTGCAGGTGCTCGACCACCCCGGAACGCTGTGGGGCGGTGCTTTCGAGCTGTCATTCAAGGGCGATGAGGCAACGGGCACCCGATTGATCGAACCGTTCTACCCGTTGCGGTGAGGTCAGCACCGACGGGATAGCGTCGGCTGCGTCTTGCGCGGCGCGGAACCGCCGCGCTCCGCGCGACAGCCGAGCATGGGCTCGGCGCTACGGCAGATCGATCGGCCTCGCTACGCCGCCAGTGCCTTCTGGATATCCGCCAACGGTGCGTTGGTCAGGTCCTTGGCGATATCGCCGAGCAGGCGTGCCTGGACCTCTTTGTGCAGCAACGGACGGATGCGGCCCAGCGTGGTCGGATCAGCGATCAACACCAGATGCGCATAGCGGTTCTTCAAAGCATCCTCGTTGAGCTGTTCGGCCACCTGTTTGGCGAACGTTGCCTCGTTGAGTTGCGAGACCGACATGTCCTTGGGCACCGCCCCGGCCGGGCCCTGCCCGGACACCCCCTGCTCGCTGATGTCCTGCAGGCGCAGTTCACCCTCCTGCTTCAGTGCAAGCTGGTTCGCGCTACCTACGTTGGTGAACACCCGCGCCGAACCACCGTCGGCAACCACGATCAGCGTTCCTTCGGCAATCGTCCGCGCCATTGCATCCTCCATCAATCCAAAAAGTGGGTGTGCGCTCCACCTTATGCACGCCGATGTCACCAGAGCGCGTACAGGATGTGATTCCGTCATCGCAATCTGAAATCCGCCCTAAATTTGCCCGGAGGCCTGCCGCTATGGCCTCCATCATCGCGAGGAACCTCTGTGTACGCTGGCTCACTGTTCCACGTCTGCTTCGCCACCAGCCTGGCCATTGCCGGCTGCGCCGGTTGCATCCACCAGTTCCTGCAGGGAAAACCGTTCTTCGCCCTGGCTATCATGCTTTCGGTACTCACGATGATCGGCGCCGCATTGGTCACGCGGAAACTGGCACTGCCGGGCGCCCTGGCGATGGCCTGCACGGTGTTCGGTTTGATGGCGAAGTCGGCCTGAGCCTTCTGAACAGGCGAGATGGAACACAGCGTGCAGATCAGCCTGCTTCGCTGCATGCTCACGCCGATGCCGTTATGATGAACGGATGATCGACACGACCCACTACGTGACGGGCGCACCTGTTACGTGGGAAGCACTGCCGACCGGCGCTTCGCTTGCCACGAATGCTCCCGCCCTGCATTTCCATCGCCTCGCGCTGGATCCCGGCGGATGACGCCCGCAGGCCCACGGCCTGCCTTCCCCACACGCTGATGTGACACGCGGCTGCCAACTGCGCGACCGTTGTGATCCCGTTGCCGCGTTTCCGCCGTTGCGGCGGTGCTTTGCCGTGCGCGTGGCGTTGCGCCTGCACACGTTCCCCGGCCCCCACGCCGCCTTCCGATGCCCCTGCGCCACTTGCGCCTGCATCGCCGTTTCCGATTTCCGGGACACACCACGCCGCCCATTCCCCTATTCCATACCTACAAGGGAGCCCCATGCAGGACACGCCCGATTCCCATGCCCACTTCGGCTGGTTCAAACGCCGCCGCCACCTGAAGGTCGATGAGATCACCGTCGTCGACAAGCCCATGCTCAAGCGCGCCGTCGGTGCCGCCGCCCTCGGCAATGCCATGGAGTGGTTCGACTTCGGTGTCTACGGCTATCTGGCCGTCACCATCGGCCGGTGTTCTTCCCGTCGAGCAATCCCACCGCACAGGTGATCGCAGCCTTCGCCACCTTCACCGTGGCATTCCTGGTGCGTCCACTCGGCGGTCTGGTGTTCGGCCCGCTCGGCGACCGCTATGGGCGCCAGAAAGTGCTGGCGTTCACCATGATCCTGATGGCGCTGGGTACCTTTGCGATCGGCCTGATTCCTTCCTACGAGCGGATCGGCATCTGGGCACCGGTGCTGTTGCTGCTGGCGCGCGTGGTGCAGGGCTTTTCCACCGGCGGCGAGTATGGCGGTGCGGCCACCTTCATCGCCGAGTATTCCACCGACCGCAACCGCGGCCTGATGGGCAGCTGGCTGGAGTTCGGTACGCTGGGCGGCTACATCGCCGGCGCCGGTACCGTGACCGCGCTGCACATGCTGTTGAGCAGCGAACAGATGCTGGACTGGGGCTGGCGCATTCCATTCCTGGTGGCCGGCCCGCTGGGCCTGCTCGGCCTGTACATGCGCATGAAGCTGGAAGAGACCCCGGCATTCCGCGCCTTCGCCGAGGAAGCCGAGAAGCGCGAGCACGACCGGCCCGGGCTTGGCGCGCTGTTCCAGGTGCACGGCCGCCAGCTGCTGGTGTGCATGGGCCTGGTGCTGGTGTTCAACGTCACCGACTACATGCTGTTGACCTACATGCCCAGCTACCTCAGCGTCACCATGGGCTACGCCGAGAGCAAGGGCCTGCTGCTGATCATCATCGTGATGCTGGTGATGATGCCGTTGAACATTGTCGGCGGGTTGTTCAGTGACAAGCTGGGCCGCCGCCCGATGATCATCGGCGCCTGCATCGCGCTGCTGGTGCTGGCGATTCCGTGCCTGCTGCTGGTCGGCAGCGGCAACGACTGGATGATCTTCCTTGGCCTGATGCTGCTGGGCCTGGCGCTGGTGTGCTTCACCAGCTCGATGCCGTCCACGCTGCCGGCCCTGTTCTATACCCCGGTGCGCTACAGCGCGCTGTCGATCGCCTTCAACGTCTCGGTATCGCTGTTCGGTGGCACCACGCCGCTGGTTACTGCATGGCTGGTGGAACGTACCGGCGACCCGCTGGTGCCGGCCTACTACCTGATGGGCGCAGCGGTGATCGGCCTGGTCACCATGCTGTTCGTGAAGGAAACCGCGGGGCTGCCGCTGCGCGGTTCACCGCCGGCAGTCGGCAGCGACAAGGAAGCCGCCGCACTGCTGAAGAGCGATGTGCCGGTGACGGTGGACCCGAGCCTGCCGCCACTGCCGGAGGCTGCGGAACCTGAGCAGGTAAAGCCGGCCTGAGGCTCGGCGGAGCCGGCGTTGTAGAGCCACGCCCGCGCCCGGTTGCCTTTCGGGGGATCAGCCGAGCGTGGGCTCGGCTCTACAACGCATGCGCCCTCAATCGGGCGCAGCGTTCAACTCCATCGCGCGCATTACGATGGGTTTGGCCCAGTCCGGCGTGTGCAGCAGTTCGGCCACCGAGACCGGGTACTGCAGCTGGCCATGTGCCATCGCCAGCACCGGCAGCGGTTCGACGCAGCCTTCGGCATCGGCGGGCGCGCTGTTGTCGTAGACATGCAGTTCGGCCAGGTGGGGCAGCAGTTCCAGCAGATTCTCGCGCGCCGAATCGAAGCGCGCATGGATCTTCTCCACCGGGATGTCATGGCCGCCGGCAGCCACCCGCGCCGCAACGCGGGCGATATGCAGTTCCACCGTGGCCAGGCCGCAGAACCAGATCGCAACGTGATGGCGTTCGCAGGCTTCGCGCAGCAGGCGGGGAATGGTGTTGCCGCCCAGCGTGGTCTCGAAGGCGAAGTCCGTGCCATCGGCCATGGCCTGGCGCAGGCGGCGGGTGCCTTCCTGCCAGGCCTCGGCATTGGCGTCAGGCAGCGGCCAGCCGGTCTCCACCAGGCGGCGGGTGAACGAATCGGGGTTGAACCAGCCCAGCCCTTCGGCTTCCAGCCAGGTGCCCAGCAGCGAACTCTTGCCGGCGCCGTTGACGCCGGCCAGCACCAGGATCCGCCCCATCGGTCAGAGCGGACGGCCGAGGGTGACCTTGCGACCGCGACGGATCGGCTGGCCGAGCACCTTGCCCAGCCCTTCCCCACGCTGCAGGCCGGCCAGGGTCTGGTCGAATTCGCTGCGCAGGCGCAGCAGCTCTTCGTTGCGCTCTCCGGCGTCTCCGCCAGCCGCCTTGGCCAGCAGCTCCTGGTAGGTGCGGATGTCGACGATCACCGCTTCGGGGTGATTGTGGTTGGTAATGACCAATGCCTGTTTCTCACGCACGGTACGCATCAGGCTCGGCCAGCCCCGGGTCTTCACCGATGAGGCCGGGGCCTTTTCAAGGCCAGGCAGATCCAGCGGCAGGGTCATGGCACGGCTCCAGGCGGCGACGGTTGTGGCCATTATGCCCAATTTGGCCCAATTGGGGATAAATGGACATTCAGCTGCCCGAACCGGGCTCCGACGCGCCCGGGGCATCGGTCTGCAGCAGGCTGTCACGCTCGCGCAGCGGGAAGCGGATCCAGGCATCCAGCCCCTGCGGGCCGAAGCGCAACTCGCCGCTGCCGGCCAGTTCATAGGGCACGCGCTGCTCGATCAGCGCCCGGCCCAGGCCACGCTGGCGTGGCAGCTCCCAGTCCTCCACCTCGGCATGGCGCTCGGACCAGTGCAGGCCCAGCCAGGGCTGCCCAGCCTGAACCTGCAGGTCCCAGGTCACCTCGATGCGACCGTCTTCATGGCTGAGCGCGCCATGCCTCAGGGCGTTGGTCGCCAATTCGTGGATCGCCAGGGACAGCACTTCGGCCGCCTTCGGTGGCAGCAGCACGTCCTCGCCCTGCAGGCGATAGGCGGCCGTGGCCGGCATCTGCGCTGCGATCTCCTCATCCAGCATGCCGCGCAGGCAGACCCCCGCATTGGCGCCACGGGTCAGCAGGCTCTGCGTGCGCGCCAACGACATCAATCGTCCGCACAGGCGCTCGGCATATTCGTCCACGCTGCTGACCGACGCGCGGGTCCGCCAGGCAATGGCGTGGATGGTCGACATGATGTTGCGCACCCGATGCTGCAGTTCGGCCAGCAGCACCGACTGGCGCTCGGTGGCGCGCTTGAGATCGTCGATGTCCACGGCAATGGCGAACACGCCGCTGACCTCGCCATCGGCGTCGCGCAACGGCGCCGCAGCGACCCGCGTCCAGCGCGCGCGCCCATCATCATGCAGGTACTGGAACTCCAGCCCGGGCACCACCGTCTCGCCGCGCATCGCGCGGGCGATGGCGAAGTCGTCCGGCCCGATGAGGCTGCCGTCGGCATGCCAGCCCCGCCATCGATGCTGGTTGGCTTCATCGGTGGAAGGCACCTTGCCGCTGGGCAGATAGCCACGCATCTGGTCATTGGACAACAGCATGCGACCTTCAAGGTCGACGATGCACAGGCCCACCGGCAGCATCTTGAAGGCGAGCTCCAGACGGCGCTCGCTCTCGCGGCGACGCAACTCCTCGCGCTCGCGCGCTGCCTGCGCCACATGCGCGGCGGTGGTCTCGAACAGGGTCACCAGGACGCCATTGATGCGCCCTTCCTCACCACGGATCGGGCTGTAGGTGATGGTGAACCAGATGTCTTCCAGCCGGCCGTGGCGCGCCAGCGGGTACAGCTTGTCTTCGAAGGTGAGCGTCTCACCCTGCCAGACACGGGTATAGAGTGGGCCGTTGATGTGCCAGACCTCGGGCCAGCATTCACGGGTCGGCTGGCCGAGCCCGCCGGGATGCTTGTCGGCCAGGATCTCGGCATAGCCGTCGTTGTAGAGCTGCACCAGCTGCTCGCCCCACAGCACGATCATCGGGAAGCCGTGGGCCAGCATCAGGTCCACGGTGGCGCGCAGGTGTGGTGGCCACTGGTCCAGCGCACCCAATGGCGTGGACGACCAGTCGTGGCGGGCAATGCGGGCCGCCATGCCATCGTGGCGGGCATGCAGGCGCAGTGCGGGTGGCATCGCCCCGCGCGGTTCGGCAACCTGGAGACCTTCGATACGGCGCACCATGCGGCGCGATCAGGCGATGCCCGCAGAAGCCTGCGGCGTCGCCACCAGCCCGGCCAGCTGCTGGACCAGGGCTTCGATGTGATAGGGCTTGGTGCAGCGCGGGGCGGCAGCGAAACGACTGGGCAGATTGTCGTCGTAGCCGGAGGTCAGCAGGAACGGGGTGCCGGCCTCGGCCAGGCGGTCGGCCAGTGGATAGACCTGTTCGCCGCCCAGATTGATGTCCAGCAGGGCCACATCGATGGGATGTGCATCAACCAGCTGCCCCAACGCCTGCAGGTCACCGGCAGGCCCCACCACCTGCGCTCCCTTCAGTTCGAGGTAGTCGACCAGGAACATTGCAATGGCGAATTCATCTTCCGCCACCAGCACACGCAACCCTTTCAGGCCCTCTGGTTTGTTACCTGCTTCCAGCACGCCCTGCACTCCTCGATGCACGCGACCCGCCTGCGGTCGCCACGCGGGCAGGATGCGCGATCGGCCCTACAAGAGCGCGTGATGATCGATGAAGACTCCGCGCAGAGCGTACTCACTCCGTCGTTGCATGGACACCACTGGGCGCAGGTTCAGAACGCGCGCTCCCACTTCAGGCTGAGCAGGCTGCGGTCATGGCTGTACAGCCAGCCGACGTTGCTGTCGATGCGGGCGTAGCGCAGGCTCAGGCTGGGCACCAGCCCGGCCACGGCAAGGCGCTCGCTGCGCAGGATGGCGATCAGGTTCTGTTCGTCGTCCTGCCTGCGCGCTTCCAGCAGGGGACTCCAGGCATCGTAATCGCGATGGCGCAGCGATATGAACACAGTGGCCGTGGTGCCGCTCCACTGCCGTGCCGCGCCCAGCCGCAGGCCGCGCTGGCGGTAGCCGTTGGCCGGGGCGGCAGCGCTGCTGTCGGTGACATCCAGCCCGGCAAAGACCGTCCAGCGCGGATTGAGCGCGCGGAACCAGGTGGCATACAGCGATGCCAGCTCGCCGTCGTAGTTGCCGGCCAGGCCCTGCTGGCGATACCGCTGGCGCTTCCAGTCGGCCTCCAGCTTGAGCAGGCTGCGCGCGTCCAGCGCATATTGCCATTCCCCGTGCACGCCACTGCCGCCCTGCAGCGCATGATTGCCCAGGCCCTGGTAGTCATAACTGGGGGCAAGCATCACGGTCTGCCGTGCACTACGCCAGCTGTAGCCCGCCTGCACGTTGGCATTGAGCTCGTTGTAGGCACTGTGCCCGCGCCATGCCTGACCGAAGGCAAGACCGCGCACGTACAGCCCATGATGCCCGCCGAGTACCCAGCGCCGTTCCAGGCTGGCGTCGTAGTCGAGGCCCGCCGCGCGCTGTGCGTCGGGCAGTTCCCGTTCGATGATGCAGGCGTCGCCTACGCCGAACAGGCAGGTGCGACTGGCCGAGCTGCGGTTGATGTTGTCACTCCATGCCGGGCCGGCGGACAGCGCGCCTTTCCAGCGCTGGCGCGCCTGCAGGGCACCCAGGTAGCCGTCCACGCGCGCGCGGACGCCGGCCGTGGCTGGATCATCGGCATTGATGCCATCCGCGATCGCCGTGAACAACGCCACCGCATCGCGATCGCGCTGGTCCTCGGCGTAGACGCGCGCAAGTTCAAGGCGGGCCGGCAGGAAATCCGGCTGTGCCTCCAGCAGCGCCTCGTACTCGTTGGCCGCGCGATGGTGATTGCCGGCCACCCGCGCCAGGCCGCCCTGCGCATAGTGGCGCAGCAACGGGTCGTGGCCAGGCAGTTCGATGTATTCATCCAGGAAGCGTTGCGCGGCGCCCCATTGCTGATGCTGCAGCGACAGGTACAGCGCCTGGCCCAGATCGTCGACCGTGCGCTCCACGCGCAGGGTCTGGCCGTCGATGGTGATGGTCGGTCGCTCCGACTCGGCCTGCTGCAGGCGCTGCTGGTCCTGCTGCTGGTGGCGCAGGTCGGTGCCCTGTTCGAGCACGCGGCGAAGATCGTCCTGCTGGGCGCACACGTCGGCGGCCGCCAGCAGCAGTACGACAAGGAAGATGGGATGGCGCATGGTCGATCCGTGGTGGTGCATGCAGCGGGCCGAAGCAGGGACTGGCGGATCGCGGCTTGTCCCTGCCCTGCCCCGTCAGGGGCGTGGCAATCAGTTCTTGCTGCCGCCGAAGGCGGTGTCGTACTGGCTGTTGCCGCTGAAGGTGGCGATACCGGCCAGGGCGGCCGCGTTGGCGCCGAAGAACTGCCCCTGGGTGGTGCCGGCAACGCTGCCGTTGGCGGTGGCCGAACCGGCGAACGATGCGTCGGCACTGTTGATGTTGGCAACGATGGCCAGGTTCAGGCCGTTGCCCGACAGCGCACCATCCAGGGTGCCGGCGCCGAAGTCGGCGTCGAAGGTGCCGCTCAGCAGGTTGCTGCCGTTGAACTTGTTCAGGCCAGCCACGGTGTAGGACGCCACGCCGGCAGGCAGCGTGGTGCCGGCGCGGTCACCGACGAAGTAGACCTGGCGGTTGTTGAAGCCACCGGCGGCGCCATCCTTGGACCACTCACCGAACCAGACATCGCCACTGCCGACCTTGACGAAGTTGAAGTGGCCCATACCGGCGTGGCTGCCCGGTGCGCCGGTGATCGGCATGGCCAGGGTACGTACCGTCACGCCATTGACGGTGGTCGGTGCCGAGTAGGCGCTCAGGCCCTGGAAGTCCACCGGCTTGGCCTGGGACACGGTACCGACACCGATACCGGCCTTGCCAGCGCGGTGCGGGCCGCCATTGACCTGCGATTCGCCAACCGCCACATACAGCTCGGCATCGGTCTTGGCACTGGCGGCACCGACGATATCGGCAGCCTGCGCGGCACCGACCAGAGCCAGCGAGGCAGCAACGGCGAGAACCGAACGGGAGATCATTTTCATGGTATTGCTCCTTGGTTGAGGGAACTACGGGTACAACGCTTGAAGGTGGGAGATCAGAAGCGCGCGGTGACGCCGAGCTTCAGGGTGCGACCCGGGGCCGGCAGCGTGGACCGCGTGGCTGGATCGACGTAGTAGCGGTTGCCGAGGTTGCTGCCGACCAGTTCGACGCTGGCATGCTCGTTGAAGCGCCAGCGCGCATAGGCATCGACGGTGGTGATGTTTCCCCAGGTGAACGGCACGTTCTGCCAGAGCAGGCCGCTGCCACCGCTCAGCAGGCGGTCACGGTAGGCCTGCAGATCAGGGTTCTCGTGGCGCTGGTAGTGCACGATGCGGCTGCCAAGCTCCAGGCGCTCATCGAACAGGCGCGTGCCCAGCGACCAGTTGATCGACAGCTTGGGAATGGCCTGGGTCAGCAGGTAGCCACCGACGAAACCATCCTGCACGCAGTTCGGGACCAGGCCGCGGTTCGCATCCAGGAGCACCGCCGTGCTCTCGTCACACACCTCGTTTTCCAGCGTGCGGGTGATGCCCAGATCGGTGAAGAAGCGCCGGTTGTCGAAGCGGGCCTGCAGTTCGATGCCACGGATGGTCTGCTTGTCGATGTTGTCGAACAGGAAGTTGCCATCGCGCTCGATCACGTCACGGGTCTTGTGCACGTAGTACGCCAGCTTGACGTCGGCATCGGCGGTGTTGCCGAACAGGGCGGACAGGTTGTGCACGTAGCCCACTTCGTAGTTGTAGGCGTGCTCGGGCTTGAGCGCATGCAGCGGATTGAGGCTGCCGGAGAAGGCAATCGTGCTTTCGAACATGCTCGGGAAGCGCACCGCTTCGCTGTAACGCACGTAGGCACGGGCGGCCGGGGACAGGTGTGCAGTGGCCGAGAAGGTCGGCAGCCAGGCATGGTCGCGGCGGCGGCTGTTGCGTGCATCGACCGGCTGCGACTGTACGCTGTTGCCGATGTTGCAGACCTGGTCGCTGCCGGCAAACACCGGCTGCACGCCGGGAATGGCCGCCACTTCGCCATTGAGGCAGGGATTGCCGGCGCGGGTGTAGTTGCCATCGGCATCGGGCAGCCAGGGCCGCGTGTACCTGACCGGACGCGGCGTCTCGTACGGTGCCAGCAAGGCACGGATGCTGTCATCGATGAACCAGCCCATGCCGCGCTTTTCCCATACGGCGCGGCGTGCTTCCAACGCGTCGATGCGGGCCTGCAGATTGGCGGGACGGGGCGGCAACTCGTTCACGGTGTACTGCGCTTCCTTGCCACCTACGCCCTTGGTCAGCAGCTCGGGGTGCGCCTCGAGGAAATCGTCGAAGGCCCAGTAGCGGCTGTAGCGCACGCCTGCATTGAGGGTAAGGAAGTCGACCGGACGCCACTCCAGGGTCAGGTAGCCCTCACCCTCCTGGCGGCGCCCGGCACGCGGGAACATGCGCCAGCCATCGGTGGTACCGAAGTACGGATCGCTCGAGCCGAGCTTCTCGTACTGCCAGTTGCCGCCCACGGTCAGGTCCAGGGTCGAATGCAGGGCGAAGCGGTTGCTCAGGATCAGGCCGGTGCGGTCGTTGCGCGCGTTGGCCAGCGCGGTGTTGCGCAGGATCGGGCTGGCGTCCGGGTTCCATGCCGGATTACCCACTGCGAAGTTCGGGAAGCCGCCTGCGGTGTAGGTATCGCTGTCCGTCTCGGTGCGCCACAGGTTGGCGTAGAGGTCCAGCCAGCGGCTGCCGGCCGGTTGGAAGCGGTATTCCAGGTTCCAGGCATCGGACGCAACCCGGCTGAGCGGCCACTGGATGCGCCCGTAGTCGGGCGCGGACAGGATGCGCGACGGCATGATCTCGCCGTAGTGGGACAAGGTGCGCCGCCAGGTCGCCTTCAGCTGCTGGTCGTCGTTGATCTGCCAGGTTCCCTTGACCAGCCACGACTCCTGTTCGCTGGAGGTATTGGGCACTTCATCGCCCGGTTTGAAGTAACGCGCCAGCGTGGTGATGTAGTCGATGCCCTGGTACTCGTACTGCTCGCGCCGGTCCTGGTCGTAGTACGCGCTCCCCTTGCTGCCGGAGAAGTAGTTGCCGCGCTTGCGCCAGGCGTAGGCAGCCATCAGGTCGACGTTGTCGCCGCGTACGCCCAGTGCCAACCGCCAGGCCTGGTCTTCGCCATCGAAGGGGTTGTTGCCACTGCGCGACTTCACCGGCACCACCAGGGTGCGGTCGTCATAGGGTGAGTTCGGCGAGCCCTGCGGGAACCCCGGCACGGTGCGGTAATCCTCGCCGGTGTGCAGGTGCGGCAGGCGCGGTGCCACCGCATTGCTGCTGCCTTCGATCTTCAGCTCCCCGCCGAAGCGCTCGCCGGCAGCAACAATGTCGTCAACGTCGATGGTCTTGATCACCAGCGCACCGCCGATCCCGCTGTGCACATCGCGCACCAGCCCTGGCCCCTTGATGACCTGGATGCCACCAATCAGGTTGGGATCGATGTAGTTGCGGTTGCTGACGCCGTTGTAGCCGCGCCAGACCGTGAGCGCCTGTTCGCCACCGTCGATGCTGACCGGCACCCGCCCGGGCCCCTGGATGCCACGGATGTTGACGTCCAGCGCGCCGCTGTTGCGCGCATCGCCGCTGAACACGCCGACCAGATCCTTGACCACGTCGGCCGGATTGGAACCGCGATAGCGCTCCACCCGGTCGCGCCCCGAATACGCCGTGGTCAGGTCCAGCGCGAACACATCATCGTAGCCGCGCCGATCGCGCGCCTCACCCCCTTCCGACTGAAGGCGACCGGCCACGTCCAGTGTTTCGGTCACCCGCACCCCTTCCCCTTCACCCGCCTCCGCTGCGGCTCGCAGGCTCCAGGTACCGTCCATGCCACGCTGTGCGCGCACGCCGCTGCCGCGCAGCAGCTGCTGCAGGGCCTGCATCTGGCTGTACTCGCCACTCACCGCACTGGAGCGGCGGCCCTCCACCAGGTCACTGCGGAACACCACCTGCACATCGGCCTGGCGGCCAAAGGCACGTACGGCATCAGCCAGTGGCTGCTCCGGGATGGCGTACTGGCGCACCGGCGCGACGATCGCCGGTTGTGCCTGCACGGCCGGCACCCAGGCCAGCGACAGCAATGCGGTGGAAACGGCCAGGGCCAGAACGGTGGCGCGACGATGACAGGCGGATGCCGTGGACGGCATGGACAGGAACTCCTCAAGCGTGGCTGGACCACGGGCACATCCGGTGCCGGTGGTGTGTCTGGCTTGAGGAAAAACGGTGTTTCGCTCTGGCTATACCTCTATAGACAGCGGGACACTGCAGGTGCCCACGGTTTTTTCATGTTTTTTTCATGCGGCCCGTTCATCCGGGTGCTACGCGGGCCTCACCACACCACCAACGCGCCACCGGGCAAGCGCTGCACGCGCAGTCCTGCCTGTGCGGCCACCGCATCAATGGCAGTCTCCGGCTGCTGCAGGTGGAACAGGCCACTGACCCGTACGCGTGCGCCCTGCCCGCCCAGTACCCAGACCGGGGCACGGCGGTAGCGCGCCAGATCGGCGATGGCCTGCGCGGCCGGCTGATCGTCGATCACCACCTCGCCACGCCGCCACGCCGCCATGGTCTCGCGATCTTCCAGCTGCACCGGCTGCAGCCAGCGACCGTCACGGAACACGCGTGACTGCCCCGCATGCAGGCGCTGTACGCTGCCATCGCCCGGGAACACGTCGACCACACCCTCGCTGACCTGGGTGGTGACCGTGGTATCCAGCATCGACACACTGAAGGCGGTACCAATGTCACGAACCAGGCCGCCCGCCGCCTCGACCTGGAACGGGCGCGCCTCGTGCGCCACCTGGAACCAGGCCTGGCCGCGCAGCAGGCGCAGGTGCCGCTGCTGGCCATCGAACTCGACCGCCAATGCGGTGCCCGCATCGAGCACGGCAGTGCTGCCGTCGTCCAGCTGCACCACGCGCGGCGCATCACTGCTGCGCAGGTCACTGCGCGCCAGCAACAGCGCCTGCGGTGCGGCCGCGACCATCAGAACCACGGCGGCGGCGCTGGCCAACAGCCATGGCAGGCGACGGCGCGGTGCGACCGGACGCAATCCCTGGCGGTCGGCGGTCAGTTCCGGCAGCGCCGCCAGCACGTCGGGCCCGGCGGCATCCAGCCCCTGCCAGAAGGCCTGCTGCTGGCGCCAGGCCAGCGCATGGCGCGGATCGGCCTGCAACCAGCGCTGCAGGGTTCGTTGCTGGCGTTCCGGCAGCGGGCCTGCACTGCACCGGATCACCCAGCGCAACGCCTGCCTGGCCTGACGCGGCGAGGGTTCGGACGTGGTCATGGTTGTGGCCTGCCGCACCACGAACGGGTGCGCTTTCCTGTTGTGACAACGGCGGGCGCGATCTGCCCACTGCAATCGCCGCTCATCGATGCATTCCCTGCTGGTGCTGCTGGATCAACAGTGCCGCGCGCAGCACATGCTTGCCGACCAGGCTCTTGGAAATACCCAGCCGTGTCGCGATCTCGCGCTCGCTCAGGCCCAGGTAGCGGTTGAGCACGAAGCACTCGCGGACCTGCGCTGGCAGCGCGAGGATGGTCTGGGTGATCTCGCGCAGCTGTGCCTGGTCCAGTGCCTGGGCCTCGCCGTCGTGGCCCGCCTCGGCCATGTCGGCGGCGTACTCGGCCATCGCGCGCCGCTCGCGGGCGTCGGCCTGGCTGCGGTTGAGTGCATGGTGATAGGCCATCCGGTACAGATAGCCGCGCGGCTCCAGGATCGGTGGATCACCGGGCACGCTGCTGGCCTTCAGGTACAGGTTCTGCAGGGTGTCCTCGGTACTGGCCGGGTCGAGATAGCGCGCGATGAAGCGAGACAACGCACGGCGCTCGCGGATCAGCAGCTCGACCAGCGCCAGGGCATTGGGAGACATAGGTGCCAAGGCCGGACCGGGGAATGATGGGCGTGATGGCGACGGTCCGGACATGGATTGTGGGCTGCGCGGCCGCAGGCGGCAAGCGAAGGCCGGTCGCGCGGCACCAGGATCATCCACGCATGGCGTGGATCTACCAGGCGGCGGCGGATCCAGTAGATCCACGCCATGCGTGGATGCGGAGCCTACGGTTCGTCCAACGCCTCGAAACGCTCGGCGAGGTAATCGATCAACGCGCGTACCGCCGGCAGCAGCCCACGCCGCGAAGGGAACACCGCATGCACGATGCCGTGTTTCGGCACCCACTCGGGGAGCACCGGCAGCAGCGCCCCGCTCTCCAGCTCATCGGTGATCATCATCCGCGGCAGCATCAACAGCCCGACCCCGGCCACCGCAGCTGCGCGCAACGCGATCATGTCATCGCTGACCAGGCGCGGGCGGTGATGCACGCTGGCCTGGACCTCGCCAGGCCCATTGTATTCCCACACATGCTGCTGACTGGGCGAGGCCAGATCGACGGTCGGCATCATCGCCAGGTCGGCCGGCACCTGCGGCGTGCCCAGCCGCTGCAGCAGCGCCGGGCTGGCACTGGTGCACCACACCCGGCGCGCCAGCACGCGTACCACAAGGTCGCTGTCCTCCAGTGGCGGCGGCCGTACCCGGATCGCCACGTCCACGCCCTCGCCCACCACATCCACGCGGCGGTTGGTGGCGTCCAGCTGCACCGTCACCTGCGGGTGCAGGGCGAGGAAGTCGGCCAGCATCGGGCCGATGCGCGCGTGCAGGATCGCGATCGGGCACGCCAGGCGGATCGTGCCGCGCGGCTCGGCGCGCGACATCGCAATCGCTTCTTCGGCTGCTTCGGCTTCGACCAGCATCGCCTTGCAGTGGCGGTAGTAGTCCTGGCCGACCTCGGTGACCGAGAAACGCCGCGTCGAGCGCTGGATCAGGCGCACGCCCAACCGTTCCTCCAGCAGCGCGATGCGCCGGCTCAGTTTCGACTTCGGCATGGCCAGCGCCCGGCCGGCCTGCGAGAAGCCGCCGTGCTCGACCACCATGGCGAAGTAGAACAGGTCGTTGAGGTCGCAACGGCGGATATCAGCGATGAACACGGGGCGATCTCCTGTGGCGCAAGGCGCGCACCCATTGTTCACCAGATAGGACTATGACGGCAAATATTGACGTCTACCGGCCCAATTGTCGCGGCGATATCGTCTCCTGCAACGAAGAACAGCGGCCGGCAGCCCCGGCCAGGAGATCGCCATGAAGCGTGTCACCGGTACCTACAGCGCCCCCCGCCCGCACTGGGTAGGCGACGGATTCCCCGCCCGCTCGATGTTTTCCTACAACACCCACGGCCAGCACCTGAGCCCGTTCCTGCTGCTGGACTATGCCGGCCCGTACAGCTTCGCGCCCAGTGATACCCCGCGTGGTGTCGGCCAGCATCCGCATCGCGGTTTCGAGACGGTCACCATCGTCTATGAGGGCGAGGTCGCCCACCGCGATTCGACCGGGGCCGGCGGCACCATTGGCCCGGGTGACGTGCAGTGGATGACCGCTGCCTCCGGCATCCTCCACGAGGAATTCCACACGCCGGAATTCAGCAAGCGCGGCGGCACGCTGGACATGGTCCAGCTGTGGGTCAACCTGCCGGCGCGGGACAAGATGGGCGCACCGGGCTACCAGACCCTGCTCGACGCCGACATTCCCTCGGTGGATCTGCCTGAGGGCGCCGGCCGCGTGCGGGTCATCGCCGGCCGTTTCGACGGCCATGCCGGCCCGGCCCGCACCCACACGCCGATGGATGTCTGGGACATCCGCCTGCGGCAGGGTCACCACGCCGAACTGCCGGTGGCCGATGGCCGCACGCTGGCGCTGGTGGTGTTGAAGGGCTCGGTCCGGATCAACGGCGGCCAGCCGGTCGGCGAGGCGCAGCTGGTCACCTTCGATCGCAGCGGCGAGGACGTGTTCGTCGACGCCGACAGCGACGCCACTGTGCTGCTGCTCAGCGGCGAGCCGATCGACGAGCCGGTGGTGGGCTATGGCCCGTTCGTGATGAACAGCCAGGCCGAGATCGCACAGGCGGTCAACGACTTCAACAGCGGCCGTTTCGGCCAGATCGCGCACTGAGCGCTTCCGCGCGGCGGGCGATGACCCGCCGCGCCAATGGGCCATCGCCCACTTTCCCCAGGAGACTGACCATGAGTACCCCCGCCAACTTCAACGGCGCGCGCCCGGTGATCGACCCGGACAACGCCGCGATGCTGCTGATCGACCATCAGAGCGGCCTGTTCCAGACCATTGGTGACATGCCGTTCACCCGCGTGCGCGCCCACGCCACCGCGCTGGCGAAGATGGCCACGCTGGCAAAGATGCCGGTGATCACCACCGCCTCCGTTCCGCAGGGCCCGAACGGCCCGCTGATCCCGGAGATCCACGACGCGGCCCCGCATGCCCAGTACGTGGCGCGCAAGGGTGAGATCAACGCCTGGGACAACCCGGAATTCGTTGCTGCGGTGAAGGCCACCGGGCGCAAGCAGCTGATCATTGCCGGCACCATCACCAGCGTGTGCATGGCCTTCCCGTCGATCGCCGCCGTGGCCGATGGCTACCAGGTGTTCGCGGTGATCGATGCCTCGGGCACCTATTCGAAGATGGCCGAAGAGATCACCCTGGCCCGCGTAGTGCAGGCCGGCGTGGTGCCGATGGACACCGCCGCGGTGGCCTCGGAGATCCAGCGCAGCTGGAACCGCGACGATGCCCAGCAGTGGGCCGAGGTCTACACGAAGATCTTCCCGAACTACCAGCTGCTGATCGAGAGCTACCTCAAGGCGCAGGACGTGCAGAAGAACCAGGAGCAGCTGGATTCGCAGCGCAGCTGAGCTACCCCCCGGGGTGCCGGCCCGCTGCCGGCACTCCTCCCAACCGGAGACCCATCATGTCCAGTGAACCGATCCGCGACCCGGCCAGCGACCACCTGCTGACCCCGAAGAATTCCGCCTTCATCATCATCGACTACCAGCCGGTGCAGGTGAACTCCATCGCCTCGATGGACCGCCAGCTGCTGGTCAACAACATCGTCGGCACCGCCAAAGCCGCTGTGGCTTACGGTCTGCCGATCGTGCATTCGACGGTCAACGTCAAGACCGGCCTGAACAAGCCGCCGATTCCGCAGCTGCGCAAGGTGCTGGGCGACTACCCCACCTACGACCGCACCACCATCAATTCCTGGGAAGACGTCGAGTTCCGCAAGGCGGTGGAGGCCACCGGTCGCCGCAAGCTGATCATGACCGCACTGTGGACCGAAGCCTGCCTGACTTTCCCGGCCCTGGATGCGTTGAAGGAAGGCTATGAGGTGTACGTGGTGGTCGATGCCGTTGGCGGCACTTCGCTGGCGGCGCATGATGCCGCGTTGCGCCGCATCGAACAGGCCGGGGGCCAGCTGATCAGCGTGCCGCAGTTGTTCTGCGAGCTGCAGCGCGACTGGGCCCGCTCAGAAACGGTGCCGGCGTTCATGAACCTCTTCATTGAAACCGGTGGTACGGCAGGCATCCAGTTCTCGTACGATCGTACCGAGTGAATGGGTGGCGGCGCTGGCCTTGGCTGGCGCCGCCTTTGGGAGCAGTCGAGCATGGCTCGACGCTACAGTGGGTTTGGTCGAGCGTGGCTCGACGCTAGAGACAGATGGAGAATGTGATGGCCTACGCGCGCATTGTTTCGACCGGCGACAACTACCTGCACCACATCAGCAATGGAAGCTTTGATGTAGACGCTGACGAGCCCGCCTCGCTGGGCGGTCAGGGCAAGGGCTTCGCGCCCTTCGATCTGTACCTGGCCTCGCTGGCCGCCTGCACCGCCATCACCCTGCGCATGTATGCGCAACGCAAGGGCTGGGAGCTGGGCGAGTTCCATGCCGAGCTGCGCTCGGAACGCGACGAAGATGGACGCTTCCACGTGCACCGCGTGCTGCATGCCAGCGCCGAGCTGAGCGATGCGCAGTGGCAGCGGTTGCTGGAGGTGGTGGAAAGGACCCCGGTGACGCTGGTGATGCGCGAAGGTGCGCGCATCACCAGTGAGCGCGGCTGAAGGAGGTCTGGCCCACCTGCGGCGGATCTTGGCCGGTTCCTCGCTTGCTCCGGCCTCGCCCCTGTTCCAAGCTGCGCGTCCGCGTTCGGATGCAGTGAGCGCGCAGCAACAGGAGGACCGCACGCGATGTTACGTGCCCATGCTTTGGATCTGGATTTCAACGGCCGCGCCCTGCTGGCCGACGTCAACCTGCACCTGCCCTCAGGTGCCCGCATCGCCCTGATCGGCGACAACGGCAGTGGCAAGAGCTGCCTGCTGCAGATGTTGGCCGGTACTCTGGTGCCCAGTGGCGGGACCATCATCCGGCGCGATGGCGCACGCATCGCCTACGTGCCGCAGCACGTGCTGGATGACTCCTCTCGCAGCGGCGGCGAGCAGATGCGCCATGCGCTCGCCCGCGCGCTCGATGCCGCCCCCGATGTACTGCTGCTCGATGAACCCAGCAATCACCTGGACCGCAGTGCACGCCGCTCGCTGATCGCGCGCCTGCGCCAGTTCCACGGCGCACTGTTGGTGGCCACCCACGATGAAGCCCTGATCGATGCGCTCTGTAATGAGCTCTGGCACATACGTGGCGGGCGCGTGAGCCACTTCGGCGGCCGCTACCGCGACTATCAGGCGGACCTGCAGCAGCGACGCGAGGCCAGCGACCGGCAGCTGCGCCAGCTGGATCAGGAGCGCGGCCAGGCCCATGAGGCGTTGATGCGCGAACAGCAGCGCGCTGCCAGCTCGCGGGAACGCGGTGTGCGCAAGGTGGAACAGCGCAAGTGGGGCGGCGTGCGTTCAGCCACCAAGCTCGGCCGTGGCAATACCACCGCCGGCAGCAAGCAACTGCTGATCCGTGAGCAGCAGGAAGACATCGTGGCTCGTCGCAATGACCTGCAGCGCGAGACCATCATCGAGCCTACCTTCGCGTTGCCGGCCGGCTGGCGACGTGAGGGAGTGGTGGTGCAGCTGACCGACGCCAGCGTGGCGCATGCCACGGAAACGGTGCTGGGTGGACTGCATCTGCGCCTGGATGTCGGCGATCGCCTGGCGATCACCGGTGACAACGGCAGCGGCAAGTCCACGCTGGCACGCGCGCTGTGCGGCGACCCAAGCATCCGCCGTGATGGTGACTGGTTGCTGCCGCCAGCTGATCAGATCGCCCTGCTCGACCAGCACTACCGGGACCTGCCGATGCAGGCCACGCCTCTCCAGGCGCTGTCTGCCCAGATGCCGGACTGGAGCCAGACCCAGTGCCGGCTGCACCTGGCCGACTTCCTGTTCCGCGGCGATGCCACGGCGCAGACGCCCGTGTCCGCATTGTCCGGTGGCGAACGGGCGCGGCTTTCATTGGCATTGATGGCGGCCAAGCCCCCAGCGCTGCTGGTTCTGGACGAACCAACCAACAACCTGGACATGACGCTGCGGATGCACCTGCTGCAGGTGCTGCGGGTGTTCCCGGGCACTTTGGTGGTGGTGTCGCATGACGACGCGTTTCTGCAGGCGCTGGAGCCGGGACAGGTGCTGGCGTTGTAGCTGCCGCCGGGTGTGGCCTATCCACATACGGCGTGGATCTACTGTAGAGCCGAAGGCAACGGCAGGGGCTGTTGCCAACGTCGCGTGCAACCGCCCGAAAAGCCGAGCATGGGCCCGGCTCTACGGAAGGCTCAGCGCCGTGAATGCAGCACGGTACGCTGGCGCATGGCGTTGAATTCCTGCTCCACCTGCTGGATGTCCTCGGCCTGGAAGCCGGCCGCATCCAGCAGCTGGTCGGCGGCAGCCGCCGCCAGCGGATCATCGTCACGCTGGCGCCAGCAGCGCGCCGGCAGGAAATAGCCCACTTCGCTGCGCCCGCGCATGATCACCACCGGCCGGCCCGCATACAGCAGGAACTCGGCCAGGTGCTGGCGCAGGCCCTCCACTGAAACATAGGCCGGTCCAACACCCAGCATCTGGCTGGACGGTTCGGGACTCTCGAACAGCTTGCGACGGCTCATCCACTCCTCCTTTTGAACAACGCGTGGTCTCCTTTCCTTAGACGGGCGCATCGCTGCGCCCCCGCCACGCACTACGTGATCCGCATCACGCCCGCCACTCAGAACCCGGTGTTGAACTCCAGCTGGAACACGTCGATCGACAGCGGCGCGCCGGACACTTCCTTGGCCGCCATCCACTTGCCGCTGATCCAGCTGCGTGCATCCAGCGCGTAGGCGCCGCCCACGTAGTAGCCGCGGGCGTTGGTGCCGCCCAGGTGGAAGTTCGGATCGTTGTAGGCATCGGGCAGTGCGTCGGCCTCGATGTGCTTGTAGCCCAGCAGCGCCTGCCACTGGCCCTTCTCCTTCAGCTCGGTGGCACCGAAGGTGGCCTGCACCATCCATGCGGTGTCGCCACTGCGGAAGGTATCGATGCCGACAGTATCGCCGGCGCCGTAGTTGTTGACGATGCCGTTCTGGGCACGACTGAACATGGCCTGCTTGTCGTAGGCCAGGTTGCGGATGTAGTCGCCATCCAGGCGCAGACCGATGCCCTGCGCCAGCTGCGTGTCCCAGCGCAGGTTCAGCGTGGCCAGGCGGAACGCCGAGGCCAGGCCGACATACTGCGGGGTCGGCGTACCGGCCGGATCCACCGGATTGCGCGCGATGTTGCGGATCAGCATCAGGGTATTTCCCTTCTGCATGAACGCCGGGCGCGACCAGTCGGTGTCGCAGCCCACCGCACCCGAGTACAGCGAGCACGTTGAGGACAGGCGGCCGCTGATGTTCTTGAAGTCGTAGTAGCCCAGCGCAGCACGCAGCGCGTTGTCATCGTTGAAGCGCCAGTTCACGCCCACCTGGGCACCGGACAGCCACTTGTTCTCGTTCGGAGTCTTGACCTTGCTCTGGCTCGGCGAGCTGTCGGAGGTGTACTCCAGCGGTACCACCGCGAGGTTGCCGAACAGGTCGAGGTCGCCACCATCGAAGTCATACTTCAGGTTCGCGGCCAGGCCATCGAAGTTGAGATCGTTGGAGAACAGCGTGTCGCTGGTCCAGAACGGATTGCCGAAGCGGCCGCCACGCACCGTCACCCAGTCCGCCGGGCTGTAGGCCAGCCAGGCCTGGTCCAGCCACACGTCCTTCTTGCTCAGGCCGCCGCCTAGCTGCTCGGTGGTCGACACCGGGCCATTGCTGCTGCCGCTGGCCAGGCGCACGCCGGCCGTGGTGTGCTGGCCAATGGTTGCCTCGATGCCCAGGCGGGCACGGATGCGCCACAGGTTACGGCGGTCCTGGCGGGTGTTCAGCAGCGGCGGCAACTGCAGGTTGGTATTGGTGTTGGTGTCGAAGCCGTTGCCGGAGTTGATCGACGACCAGTTGCTCACGATGTCGCTGTTGCGCTCGGAGTAGAAGCGCGACTCGCTGCGCACACGCATGTCACCGGTGACCTTGATGCGCTTGGTCCACTCGGCCACTTCGTTGGGTGCCGCCCAGCCTTCCGACTTCGCCTGCGCCATCACGTCCTGGCGCACTTCGTCGCGGATACCGTCGCGCACGCTCTGCGGTACGTACGGCACGCGCACGTCACCGGCCTCCAGGGCCACGCCACCGCTCGCCGCGGTGCTGCCCGTGGCTGCAGTGCGCTGTGCGGCCGCCGCTTCGGCTTCGGCCTGTACCAGCAGTGCCTGGCCGTCTTCGGGTTTCAGTGCACCGCTGGCGATCAGGCCCTTGATCAGCTTGACCATGGTGGTTTCGGCCGCCATCGCACCGGCCGGGGCGGCCAGGCTGAGCAGCACGGCGCAGCACAGCAGCGCCCGTCGGGCCGGCCGCGGGCGGCGGGAGTCGGTTCGTGCGCGGACGTGGTCGTTCATCACGGTTCTCATCGAAAGAAGGGAAATCACGGAAGTCGGAGTCAGGCCCCGGGCCGGCGGCCCTGGATCAGGACGCGGGCGGGGAAATCGAGTGACGGCGGCGGTGCCTGGTCAACCTTGCCGATGCGACGCAGGGCATCGAGCACGGCCGCGTCGGCCTCCTCGTTGCCACTGCCGCGTACCAGTTCGACCTTTTCCAGGCGGCCGTCGTTGGCCAGCCACACATTCACCTGCAGCTGGAACGCCAGGCGCTTGACCTTGTCGTCGCGCGAGATCGCCTGCTGCATCAGGTAGCCCAGGTAGCGGCCGTAGGTAGCGTTGCCGGCGCCACCACGGCCAACGCCGGACGAACCGCCACCACTGCCGGACTGGATACCGAAGTTGTCACCACCGGCCTGCGCGTCGGCATTCATCGTCACCGGATCGCTGTTATCCGGCGTCGGCGTCGGCTCTTCGGCCGGCGTCGGCTGATCCAGCGGCTCCGGTTCGGGCATCGTCTCTTCCGGCGGTGTCTCCGGCTCCGGTGGTTTTTCCGGGGGCGGCGGGGGCGGCGGCGGAGGGGGTGGCAGCGCCAGCATCGGCGGCTGCACCACCGGCCGACGGGTGCTGGCGGTGTCCTTGAACAACAGCCACCACACCGCGATGCCGAGCACCAGCAACGCGGCCAGCACCAGTGCCACGGTCACCAGCAACTGGCGACCGCGCATGCCGGGCTCCGGTCGAGGGGGTTGATGGGCCGTCATGCCTCAACCCTGCGCCTTGCCGGTGACCAGGCCGATCTGGGCCAGCTCCAGGCGCCGCAGCAGGTCCAGCACCTCGACCACGCGGGCGTACTGCACCTGCGCATCACCGCGCACGATCACCGGGAAATCCGGCGTGGTCGCGCGTTCGGTACGCAGCCGGTCTTCCAGCTCGGCCATCGTCACCGGGTAGGCATCCAGGAACACCTGGCCACTGGGGTCGATGGTGATCGCCTTGGTCTTCGGCTTTTCCAGGGCCACGCTGTTGCTGGCCTTCGGCAGGTTGACCTCGATGCCGGGGATGGAGGCGTTGCTGGTCAGGATGAAGATCACCAGCACCACCAGCAGCACGTCGACGAAGGGCGTTACGTTGATGCCCTTCTCGCGCTTCTTGATGCCGAACTTCGCCTTCTGGCCCATGGCGCGCCCCTCAGCCCTGGACCGCGGCCGGGCCGCGCCCGTCCTGCTCTTCGGCCAGGCGCGCGGCGAACTCGTCGATGAACACCGCCATATCCGCGCCGATCGCTTCGGCACGCGCACCCAGGTAGTTGTAGCCGAACAGTGCCGGGATGGCGACGCCGAGGCCGGCAGCGGTACACAGCAGCGCCGCGGCCATGCCGGGCGCCACCGAGTTGATGTCCACCGCGCCGGCCATCGCCGCCACCACGAACACCAGCATGATGCCGATCACGGTGCCGAACAGGCCCACGTAGGGCGCACCTTCGATGGTGGTCGACAGCCAGTTCATGCGCCGTGCCATCGCTTCCTGCTCGCGCACCATCACCGCATCCATCGAGGCACGGATCGCGGCGATGGTGGCGCCGCTCAGGTAGCCACTGTTGCCGTCGCGCTGGTGGCGCTGCTGCATTTCATCGATGGCCACCTGGTAGATGCGCCACAGCGAGCCGTCATGCATCGCGGTCGGCGCCTTGCCCTGGCGGTCCATCTCGGACAAGGTCCGCAGCGGCACGCCGGACAACTTGCCGAAGCTCTCGGTGAATACCGCGTTGGCCTTGCTGGTACGGCCGAAGTGGCGGCTCTTGGCGATCATGATCGCCCACGACAGCAGCATCATCAGGCCAAGGATGGCGACCACCACCCAGGCATCGAACGGCATCGCCTTGAGAATGAAGCCGAAGTGGCTCTGCCCGGCGGATTGCTCGTCGGCGCCGTAGCTGATCAGGCGCGAGTCGGCGCCCTGAGCGGTGGCATCGGCCAGCAGCAGCGCGGCCGGACGTGCCACCCGCGAGATGCGCAGCTCATCCAGAGCGCCTTCGAAGTTGGCCAAAGGCTGTGCAGCACCCGGGGCATCGGCGCCCACCACCGGCGCGGTACCCAGCGCCGGCAGCTCGCCGCTCAGCTGGGCCACTACACGGCCGTTGAGGTACAGCTGCAGCGCACCCTTCTCCGCGGTCAGTGCCACGTGCGCCCACTGCCCTTCCGGAATCGGCTGTGCCGGCGTGCTGCGCTGGCCATTGAGTTGCACGAACGGCACCCGGTTCTCGATACCGACCACCAGCTCGGAGGCGCCATCGCGACGGGCATAGATTGCTTGCGCCGCATTGTTGCTGCCCGGCTTGATCCAGGCCGAGAGGGTCAACGGCGCCCCCGCTTCCTGTGCCAGCGAGGCGCTGGCCGGCAACGGCAGCGGGCCTGCGCCCAGCTGCACGCCACGGCCGATCACCGAACCTTCGGACGGCGGCACCACAGCACCGGCATTGTTGCCGTAGGCGGTGGTGTCGCGTGCCGGCGCATTGGCTTCGGCGAAGTGGTAGACCAGCGTGTAGTCCGGGTCGAACACCTGCTGGCCGTTGCCGCTGGCCGGTGCCTTCTCATTGCCGTAGTACATCCAGATCGTCTGCGGCGCGGCAGCGCTGACTGCCGGCACGTCCACCCAGACCAGGGCCAGGCCCAGCTTGGGATCGAACTGCTCGATCTGATGGGCCAGCACGGTGCGGCCATCGCCCGACACGAAGCGCAGGTCGTTGCCCATGTCCTGGGTACCGTCGAAACCGAAGTTGCCGGTATGCAGGCGCAGCAGCAGCGGCGTGCGGCCCGGGTCACCGGCCAGGCCCGCGCCCTGCGGGCCGGCGTCGACGGTGATCGGCTTGCGGTACTTCCATTCGGCCTGCCACCAATTGGCATCGGCCGCAGCAGCAGGCAGCGCAAGCAGCGCGGCCAGCAGCAACAACACTCGGGAAAGCAAACGGTCCATGCGAAGGGTCTCCGGAGAACGCATGTTCAAGGGAAGGGTCAGTAACTGGTGCTGATGTTGAAATGCAGGCGTGGGTCGTCCTTGCGCGTGACCGGGCCATCGGCATAGGGCCAGGCGTAGTCCAGGCGCAGCTGCAGGTGCTCACCCAGGCGCAGCTGCGCGCCCAGGCCGACCGAGGCCAGGTTGTACTTGTCACGCTGCTCGGGCAGCGGCTGGCGCAGGCGCAGGTAGGCGGCGTCGGCAAAGCTGTAGACGCGCAGATCCGTGCCGCTCCACAGCGACCACGCCGGGGTACGCCATTCCAGGCTGGCCAGGCCGCCGTAGTCGCCGATCGCCTCGGCCGACAGATAGCCGCGCACGGTGTACATGCCACCGGCGGCGAACTGCTCGGCCGACACCAGCGGTGCGTCGGTCACCTGCAGCGAGCCGCGCGCGTACCACTGCCAATCGCTGCCGAAGGTGTGGGTGTTGGCCACATCGGCCTTGAACGCGATGAAACTGGGGTCCGCCCAGTAGCGCTTCTGCCCGAATCCGATGGCATCGCTGCCATAGCCGAACAGGCGGCGGGTACCGGCCACCAGCTGGGTATTGATGCTCAACTGATCCTGCTCGCCCTGGCGCACACCGACAAACGCCAGGGTGATCGGCGCGTACTTCAGCGGCGTCTTCAGGCTCTCCTTGCCCATCTGCGTGTCTTCCTCGGTGTCCTTGAAGTCCACGCCGAGGCTGAGCTGGCGCCACCACTGGCTGCTGCCGGCCAGTCGATAGTTGAGCTTGAGACCGATCGAATGGCCGTTGCCGATTACATTGGTTCCGGTGCCGGTACCCACCTGCCCACCCGCGTTCAGCACGCGGCTGTCGGACTTGTAGCCGGACGCTTCCAGGCTCCACGGCGTGCCCTCGAACGGCATCATGTACGAGGCCGAGAACACCTTGGCCTGCTTGGTATCTTCCGGCGCCAGGTACACGCCGATGTTGGCGCTGTGCCCGCGCTTCCACAGGTTGTCGTAGGCCAGCGATGCACTCAGGCGCAGCTTCTCGGTGTCGGCGCTGTGGTCGTTGTTGAGCGCCGCGCTGGCACGCCACGGCGACTTCTCCTCGACCTGCAGGTCCACATCCATCGTGCCCGGCACCTGGCCCTCGCGCACCAGCGGCATCACCTGCCGACGTCCACCTTCATTCAGCGCGGTCAGTTCCTTCTGCGCCTGGTCGAAGTCCGGCACCTTGCCCTCGGCAAGTGCCGGCACGCGTTCGCGGATGCGTTCGGGCGATTCGTGCTTCGTGCCTACGACCCGCAGCTGCCCGATCGGCGTCTGCTGCACCTTCAGCAGCACCACGCCACCACTGACCTGCTGCTCGGGCAGCTCGACGTAGACCGACTGGTAGCCTGCCTGCTGGTACAGCGCATTGACGGCATCGCGCGCCTTCTCGACATCGGCCAGGGTCTTGCCCGGGCCGAGGAACGGCTCCACCGCACGTTCGATCTGGCGCGGATCGAGCACGGTGTTGCCGCGCACGATGTATTCATTGATGTTCACGCTGGGCGCAGGCGCCGCGTCCTGCGCGAACAATGGCAGCGGCATCGCGGCCAGAGCCAGCACCAGCGGATGCAGGCGCAGCGGAAGGCGGACGGCTCGGCACGGAACAGGAGTCATCGAAGGCATCGCGTCGTATCGAAGGGAGTGGCCAGGGAGCGGCGCGTGGGTCTATCAACAGGACGTGTACGTCGCGTCAAAACCGCCAATAGTTTTGTGACAGTGCTGTCATCTTTTGACAGCGCCGGAACAGTTGCAGGCGGACACTGTCTTCGCCATACGTCTTCATTGCTGAGCGTCGGTTTTCGCAGGAGATTCAAGATGAGTGAGTCGTTGAAGGCGGGCCTTCGCCCTGCCCTCGCCCTTGCCTTGTTGCTGGCGTTGCCATCGGCCTGGGCCGGAGAGGCGAAGAAACAGGACGATGCCGCACCCTGCATCGAAGTACAGGTCAATGGCGAGCGCATCCCCGCCTGGGAGTGCCTGCAACGCAAACTGGCCCCGGCGCCGAAATCGGCGAAGTCACCGGCGCTGCCTGAAGCCGAACGCCTGATGCGGCAGCCGGGCAACCAGCTGATGCAGTACAACCTGGAAGGCACACGACAGCGCATGGGCGATGCCTTCGGTCGTTCGGTGGAACCGCAGCGTCCGGCGCGTTGAGCCTGCGCAGCTGTAGAGCCGGGCCCGCGCTCGGCTGCGCCTACCTGCGTTGCGGACGGCACGCGAAAAGCAGCCGAGCGTGGGCTCGGCTCTACAGGGAGCCGGCGGGCACGATGCCATCGCTTGGCACCGCTGGCAGCGCGGGCACCGGCAGGCTGCGCGATTGCCCGGCCTGGTTCAGTTCCACAGCGCTGGCGCTGATGCTGGCCAGTACCGTGCAGGGTCCGAGTCGTTGGCCGGGCGCATACGCTTCCGCTGGGCGTCCATCTACCGAGAGCAGGGCCAATGGCGCATGGTCACCCGCCATCACGCCCAGCACGACCACCTCGGTCTGCACCGCGCCGGGAGACAGCAACCGCACCAGTGGCAGGCTGGCCACTGCATCGAACATCGGCCGTACCGGCGCCTCGGCATGCGCTTCGCTCGCGGCCGCCGCTGGCGCCACCGCAGACAGGGTGACGCTCCAATAGGCCACCACGGCCAGCAGCAGCGTCGCCGCCAGCAGGGTCAACATCCGATTCCGATCCCAGCGCCTGCCGTCCATGTTCAACATCATCGCCACGTTCGTGTCCGCCTACGCTAGCAGGTGCGGCTGACGCTTTTGTTTCATCATGCGGGCCTACGCTGGCACGCATCGGCAAGGGACAGGAGGCAATGTCGATGCGACGCATCCCGCGTGGTTTCACCCTGCTGGAACTGATGGTGGTGCTGGTGATCATCGGCATCTGCACGGCAGGCATCGGCCTGGGCCTGGGCAGCCTGCTCGACCCCGCGCGCCAGCTGCGGCAGGAAGGCGAACGACTGGCGCAGCGCCTGCAGGTGGCGCGCGACGAGGCCCGCATCGATGGCCGCCCCCTGCGCTGGCAGGCCGACGCCGCCGGCTATCGTTTCAGCCGCCTCGAAGGCAGCCGCTGGGTCACCGTTGAACGCGATAATCTGCTGCGTCCACAGAAGTGGCAGGCTGCAGGCATCGCGGTGCAGCCCACCACCGCCATCGAGCTGAGCCCGGAGTGGATCGGTACCGCCTGGGAGCTTGGACTGTCGCTGGACGGCCGCGCACTGCGTCTTCGTGATGATGGCAGCGGACAATTGCAGGTCGTGCAGTGAAGCAGACGGCGCGCGGATTCACCCTGATCGAGGTGTTGATCGCGCTGGCGATCGTATCGATTGCACTGGCTGCGGTGATGCGCTCGGTGGCAGTGGCGACCGACGATCAGTCACGGCTGCGCGACCGTCGCCTGGCGCTGTTGTGTGCGCAGGACCGCTGGCAGGAGCTGCGCCTCGTCGGGCAGCCGCCGCAGGATGCGCGGCAGCGCTGTGTGCAGGGACGCGGCAGCTTCCTGGTCCTGCAGCATCTGGGCACTGGCAGCGACGGGCAGCCGCAACTGGAATTGACCGTGGTGGCCGAAGATGCACCGCGACAGTCGCTGGCGCGGATGCAGCTGCCGTGGACGGCGGCGCAATGAAGCGTACCGCAGCAGGTTTCACCCTGATCGAGGTGATGATCGCGATCACCATCATGGGCGTGCTGGCGCTGATCTGCTGGCGTGCGCTGGACAGCGTGGCCAGCAGCGACCAGCGCCTGCGCCAGGCCGATGCAGAGACCACGACGGCGCTGCGCGTGCTGCAGCAGTTCCAGCGGGATATCGAGATGCGCGCAGACGATGCGCTGATGAATGGCGCGGTGCGCCCGGCAGATCGTCCGCAGCGATTGGTGCCCCCGTCGCTGGTGAGCGAGCGGCACCCGGATGGCAGCTTCGCGCTGGAGATCACCCGCAGTGTCGGCAGTGATGGGCGGCACTGGCAGCGGGTGCGCTGGTGGCGGCAGGGCAGCACGCTGTGGCGGGCCAGTGGTGCGGCTACGGACCGGTATCCCCTGCCCGCACCGGATCCGTCGAAGGGCCTTGCGGTGGCGCGCGATGTGCAGCGGTTCGAGGTGCGGGCGTGGCAGCCTGGAACGGGATGGGCCGTGTTGCCGAGCGAGGGCGAGGTATTGCCGGCCACCGGACTTGAACTGCGGTTGGGCCTGCGCGATGGGCGTGGGCCGTTGAGTTACCGGCGGGTGCTGGAGCTTTAGGATTGGTTCGTGGCGCCGCATCCACGCATGGCGTGGATCTACTGCCGAGCCTGTTCCTGCTGCGCGGCCTGCTCTGGTGGGTGCCGACCTTGGTCGGCACTGAAGCTGGCCAAGCCATCCACGCATGGCGAGGATCTACTGCCGACCAGGGTCGGCATCTACCGTGACACATGCGCGCGTCCCTCCTGCCGCCGGGTGCTCTCCTGCACCCGGCGGCGCTGTGTCGGTGGTCCTCACCGCTGATGGCCGCTCCCTGCCCTCCGTGCCGTCCTGGCTGGGGCCGCCACCGTTCCCTGGCGGCTGGCCCGATGCTGCAGCCCGATGCGCTGCATCGGGCAATGCGTGCCGACCAAGGTCGGCACCTACCGGGGCGTGCTATGCCTATCGGCGCTGCGTGCCTTCGTCGCGGCTTGCCTGCGGGAACTGGAAGGCGCTGTTGGCGTCGTAGCCGCTGTTGGCGGTCGTGCCGCGCGCCGGCGGCGCAATGCTGCTGGTGCCGCTGCCGAAGCCGAGGATCTGCACGCTGATCACCGAGGGCTGGTTGCGCCGTGCGTCGTCCTGGCTCTTGCGCATCACGTCCTGTGCCGCCTGGCTGGCACTGTTCGCTGCAGCACTGGCCGACGCCAGCGCATTGACGTTCACCGTGGCCAACACCGGCAGGCCCTTGCTCTCGCCCTGCACCTGGATGTTGGCCGCGTTGAGCACCTGCAGCGCGGCAAGGTTGATGTTGCCCGAAACACGGATGCCCGCTTCGCCCGCATCGATGGTGCCCAGCGGCGCGATCAGGTCGACGTCGCCCGGCGGCACTTCGGGAATCGGGTCCAGCGTAGCGAAGCCGGCACCGCTGACCGGTGCGAGCGGTGACAGACTGACGTTGCCCCAACGGTCGTACAGGCGGCGTGGCGGGGTATACACCAGCGTGGTGCGCGAGCCACGGCCCGCATTGATGTCGCCCTGTTCGGACCAGGCCAGGATGTCACCGCCAAAGGTGGTCATCACCCGCGACAGGCCCAACAGCACGCTGTCCTGGCTGAACAGCCGGATGTCGCCCTGCCCCTGGGTCACCAGGCCCGCGCTTGCCGGCGGCGCCTCGCCAACCACGCCCACCACGATCTGCCCGCCCGGCGCCATCAGCTCGATGTTGCCACCGGCCTCGGTGCGTACGCCGGCGCCGCCATACATCACGATATCGCCGGTGCGCTGGATCGTCTTGCCCGCTGCATCCTTGTCCGGCATCAAGGTGGCGATGGCCTCGCGGCCGCGCAGGTAGGAGCCTACGCGCGGGCCATCCGCATCGGTGTACTCGCGGCCGCCCTCGCGCAGTTCGGCGTAGTAGACCTGGCGCAGGAAGATGCGCTGCTGCTCCTGTGGCAGTGTGTCGAACAGGGCCAGTGCCTGCGCGCCGTCAGCGCTGATGTTGAAACGCTCCAGCAGCCACTGCTTCAGTTCCTTGTCATAGACCTTGACCACCTTGCCCGGCTGCGACGCCAGTGTCTGCGCGGGATCGGCCAGCCGTGTCGCATCCAGGTAGCGTGCACGCACGGCGCCGAAGTCGACCTGCTGGTTGCCGGCGGTCATCGCGATGCTGGCACCCGGGCGCGTGTCGCCCTGCACCAGGCCGCCGCGGCTGACGATGCTGCCGCGGTCTTCCTGGCGCAGCTGACGGCCGGCGCTGACATCGACATTGCCGCTGCCGTATACGGTGACGTTGGCATGCACGATGTCCCGCCCGGCCTGCAGCACCGTGACATCGCTGGCACTGTTGTTCAACGCAAGGACGGTGCTGGACAGGATGTCCTGGCCTGCACGCAGCTGCACCGGCGCAGCCACATCAATCCACTCGCGAACGGTGCGGCGGCTGCCACCGGCGGCGTTCAGCATCCATTGTTCGCCCGTGCGCAGACCGATGATGTCGCCCGAGCCTGCGTAGAAGCGGTTCGGCGTGCCCCCGGCGGTGCGTGCCACCGCCGCCATGGGACGGTTCGGCCCAAAGGCGAACAGCGGTATGGCATCGCCCCATGTGGGTACCCGAGCATTGATGCCATCGGGCGAAATGTTGCCGAGCAATTCGGTGCCCTTCGCGTCCCGTGCGGTGAACACCGGATCGAACGGGGATGGCAGGCGAGTGTCCGCACCAGAGCTGCTGATGTACGGTGACCGATCGCCGGCGATGATCGAATTGCCAGCCAGCAACTGCATGCTGCCCGTAGGGGAAGGAGCGGTAAGCAGTATGTTGTTCTCACCGCCTTCGCCCAACTTGATGTCGCCGCTGGTGGCCTGCACCTGCAGCCTGGAGGGATAGATCCAGTAGGCGAAATTGTCGCCGGTGGATTCCGATCGCAGATTCTGCCCCGGGGTGCTGGCATGCGCTGTCAGCGGGGTGGCGTCGCCGCCGAACGAAACCAGATTTACTGCCGTGGCCGCGGTCCACAGCGAGAAGCCGGTAGTACCCGCCGCAAGGCCGCCTCCCGCCAGCGCCACCTGCGGCGCATTGAATTGCACCACACGGCCGGCATCGGCGACGCCGCCCAGGATGACGTCGCCCCGGGCGTGCAGGTTTGCCACGGCGTCGCCCAGCACCAGCACCGGACCACCCATCGCCTTGCCACCGAAAGCGCGGAACGGATCGCTGGGGCGCAGGCCACTGCTGGGATCAGTGTACTGGGAGATGCCGACGGCACTGCCGCCAATGCGGGAGGCCTCAAGACTCAGGCTGCCGCGCAGGTTCGTGAATGTGCCATTGAGTTCCAGGTCCTGCTCGTTGCTGACGTGATTGATCGTAGTGGCCATCAGGTTCGGGTTGAGTGCACCGCTGGCGCGCAGGCTCAGATCGCCACCACCTGTCAGCACCAGCCGCCCATCATCAACACGTCCGGTCGAGCCCACGGCTGCGTTGATCGCGGTGGAGAAACGGGTGCTGCTTGTGTTCTTCAGCGCGTCACCCTTGGCATCGGTCACACCGGCATGCCTGCCCGCATCAATCTCCAGATTGCCGCCACCCAACGTACCAAAGCCGGTGAAGCCGACCATGCGTGGACTGGGGTTGGAGAACGTGGACACATTGGCGTAAGTGCCGAAGTTGATCCACCAGGCGACAGGCTGCTGCTCGACGCCCGCAACCGCACCTGTGCCCTGGCGCCACAGCCAGTTGGCAACCGCGCCGCTGGCGTGGTTGGCCAGGTCACCCGCCGCCGAGCCGGACGACGACAGCGCACCCCATGTTGCCCCGGTCACGTCGCGGCCGGCCGCGATGCTCAGGTTGCCGCCGTGATCCGGATACCACGCGCGATAGGCGGCAAGTGCCGCGTCATAGTCACCGCTGGACTGCTGCAGCCCGAGCAATGCCTCGCGTCCGGACGGCGGCGCGCGCTCGGACTGGAAACGGGCATCGAGGCCATTACCCAGCGCGGTCGGCGTTCCCGCGGTATAGACGCCGTACACCGAGCGCATCGACAGATCGCGGCCGGCCATCAACTGCAGGTCGCCACTGCCGGTGCGCAGCACGCTCCACAGCGGCGTGCCATGTTTCGGTTGACCCATGGTCGCAACGTCACGCATCTCGCCGGGCATCACGCAGATGCCCGAACTGACCGAACCGCACAGCTCCTCTTCGGTCATCCCGAACATCTCGGCAGTTTCCTTCACGGGCATGCCGACCAGCGACGGATCGCCCATTTCATCGGCACCTTGCGCCGTGAACAAGTAAGGTGCCGCCTCGCAGCTGCTGCCAGCCGCGCAGATCGCAGACTCGGGCTTGCCCAGGTGCTCGGCCAGCGCCTTCACCGGCTTGCCGACCCAGCTTGCATCCACTCCTTCGCGCTGCGCGCCCAGGGCGGTCACCCGTTGTTCGCGCACGAACGTGGAGACCATGGTAGCCGCACGCACAACGCCGTAATGGCTATCGGCCATCACCAGATCGCCGCTGCCGATCCGCCGTGCGCGCGGGTCGGCCGCCTCGGTATCGGCGCCCGCAACGGCGGTCAGATCCCACGAGGTGGTGCCCTCGGGCAACATCTGCGCCAACGCCCAGTTGCGTCCCTGTCGACCATCGCTGCCCACCGGGCGCAGGTTGATCGGTTGCCCACCGGCCAGCTCCAGCGTGGTCATTGCCGGAATCAGTGAACCTCGCGCCAACGGGGTGCGCGTCGCCAGTCGCAGCTCCGTCGGCAATCGCGCGCCGGCCGGCCAGGTCGTGGCCCTTACGTTGGCCTCGCTGCGCAGCTGGAAGCCCGCGCCCAGGCGCGAACCAGCGGGCAGCTGCAGCGCCTGCGCCAGCACGCTGCCTGCGGCATGCACCTGGCCATCGGTCAGCGTGACGGAGGCCGGCAGCACATAGCCCGCCGGCAACGTAAGTGCCTGCCCCAGCGTCATCTCCACCGGCAACCTGGTGCCGGCAGGCAGCACCGCATCGCGCACCGCAATCGCGTAATTCAGCACGGCACCCGCCGGGAAGCGCGTACCGGCCTCCAGTACGACGTTGTCATTGGGCACCAGGATGTCGCTGCCGAACGGTGTAATGCCGGCACCGAAACTCTGTCCAGGCACCAGCTGCCAACCGCGATCATCCGGGCTGGCAGGTGGCGGCGCAAAGCCGTCGTTGATGCTGCCATGGATGAACAGGTCGCCGGCTGCGCGCAGGCGCAACGCGCCCGCCTCACCGAAGCCGCGTCGCGCGGGGTCCTGTCGATTGGCCTGCGGGCCGTAGCGATAGCCGGAAAGATCGATATCGCCGCTGACGGTCAGATCACCATGCGGGTTGCTGGACGAGATCGCGCCGACGACATCCACGCCGGGACGCAGGCGCACGGTCCCCAGTGTGGCCAGCCGTGCCGACAGCCCGGCATTGCCCAGCGCGGCATTCATCCATGCAGTGTTGGCTGGGTCAACCACCGTATCCAGCCACGACTGGGTAACCAGCTGGCCGCGTCGGCCGTTCACATCCGCCGTGTCAGCCAGGGGTGCGTCGTCATAGCGGCGCACGCCGGTCACGAAGATATCGCGCGCGCCGAGTACCTGCACGCCACTGCCGGTATCGACGCCGGCATCGTCGCTGCCCACTCGCGGCACGTTCAGCACGAACGTGCCGCGGGCGCGTCCATCGTTCTGCCCTGCTCCGGTACCGACGGCAACGCCGGTGCCGCTGCGAAGATCGATCCGCGCCGCCGAACCCAGCTGCACGCGCCCATCGCGGCTTTCCAGCTCGACGATGGCACGGTTCGGGCTGTCGATGATCTTGCCATAGCTGTCCACACGCAGTGCCGTGCCGTGGGCGTCCAGGCTTCCGTCCAACTGCAGGCCATCGCGCGCGGCCAGGCGGATGCTGCCAACCTGGTCGCCGCTGGCGTCGATGCGCCCGAGCACCCGCAGCGCACCACCGTCGACGCTGATATCCACCTTGCGCGCTTTCACTTCGTCGCCGATCAGCAGGTCTCCCTGCTTGATCTGGAAGCTGCGCGCTCCAGTGACACCGTCGCGGGTAAGGCGCTGGTTGAGGCCACTGAAGTCTGTCAGTTCACGTGCGCGCACCACCAGCTCACCGTTCTCATACGGCACCAGGCTGCCACCTGCGTCCAGCGTGCCGCTGGCCTGGCCAAGCAGCCGTCCTGCCAGGTCGACATGCCCGCCGGCAGTACCCAGCGCGGTCACGGTGAGACGACCCGCGCGGTTGTTCTGCGCCGACAGATCGACGCGCGATGCTGCGTCGCTGCGCACGTCACCTTCCGTTGCTGTCAGCGTGACGTCACCGCCGACACTGTAGGTATCCACATCGAACAGGCTGACCTTGCGCCCGGCCAGATCGAGGTTGGCGCTGCTGCCAAGCTGCACCGAGCGGGCCGCCGTGGCCGCCAGGCGGCCCGAGGCCAGCGCGATACGGGTGTCGAGGAGAATATCGTCGGCGTCCAGCGTCAATTCTGCGCCCAGAGCATCGGCCGCCGTCGAGGCGCCTGCGCCGTGCACGCGCAGCGTGCCACCAGCAGTCACCGCCAGCTTCGCGCCTGCTTCGGCAGTGACCAGCGGTGCCTGGATATCGAGGTTGCCGCCACTGTAGGTCCAGCCCTTGGCTGGGTCGTAGGCGCCCTGGAACTGATGCACATTCAACGCACCATTGCCGGCGAAGACCACCTGCTGTGCGGCACGCAGGTTCACCCCGGCGAAGCCGAGGACCTGGCGTCCGGCCACGACCTCCGAGGCGGGCCACGACTGTGGCGCCGGGCCGAGCCGCAACGTATCGGCAATGATGTCCAGCTGGCCACTGCCAAGGCGGTCGACCATCGCCGCCCCGCCGGGCTGCGCGGCATTCGAATCCGCAAACCCACTTGCCGCAAGTGCACCGGCCCAGGTGAGGTTGCCGGCGAAGATGCGCGCACGGTCGCTGCTGTTGCCATAGCCATGGATGGCCGGTGCGCCCAGCACCAGGGTGCGCAGGCTCGACTTGCCGGTCGCGCTGTCGCGCGTATCAAGATCGACACTGCCGAATACATTGATTGACTCGGCCGCCGAGAGCTTCAGCGTCTCCAGTGCCGGTGCGCCGGTGGCGGTATTGCCGCGCAGCAAGGTGGTCAGCACCTGCTGGTTCATCAGCATGCCCGGCGGCAAAGCGGCGGCCGCGGCGGCCTGCGCGATGGCATCGTCGCTGCCCAGATTGATCGCCGCCACGCTGACGCCGAGCTGGCGGGCGCCGTAGCTGGCCGTATCGCGCAGCTGCAGGCCGCCATTGGTGGCGACGTTGATGCTTCCCTCCGACACCAATCGTGCCTGGCCCGCACACTGACGGCCCGGGTCGCAGGTGCCGATGTCGAAGCTGACCAGCGACGGATCGGCTCCCTCGCGCAAGGGCGCGGCCAGCAGATCGGTGCGCCCGTTGGACACCACCATCACTCCGCCTTCGGCCTGGTAGTAGAAACCGGCGTTGTCGGGCAACGGAGCGGCGCCGCGACCGAGCGTGTCGATGCCTGCGCCTGCCTCCACGCGCACGCCCTTGCCTCCGGCCACCGCCCCCAGAATCACCTCAGGCGCACGCAGGACCGCGCCGTCCCGCAACACCAGGTTCTGGCCGGCACCGGCCACCTGCAGGCGCTGGTTGCTGGTCGCGCGGACCTGTGCGTTGAGCACCAGGCGCGAGGGCTGCAACGCGTTGAGCACGTCCGCCTCGATGGTGGCACCATTGCCAGTAGAACTGGGCGTGCGACCGGCCGCCACCACTTCCAGTTCACCCAGCCGGTTGACCAGGTTCACTTCCACCGAACCGCCAATGCCGGCGCTGCCCGCCGCCGGCGCAAACCGGGTCTGGCCCTGGAAACTCACAGCGGGCGTGCCGTCCCTGCCGGCGCCATTGCCAAGCCCGAGGCGCAGCGTGCCGGCATCGACGGTCTGCCAGCCGCGCGGCGTGCCCAACCGTTGTGCCGACGTGGTCACGAATGCGTTGTAGCTGGTCTCGTTGTAGCTGGAATGCCGGCGAACGGTATCGGCCGGGGTCAGCAGCAACGCGGTCAGCAAGGGCGAACGCAGGCCACCCAGCGTCGACCCCGTGTGTCCGCCGACCATCCAGGAGCCGGTGCCGGTGGCCAGCGGTGCACCGATACCGACCGCGCCGGTGCGCCCCAGCTCCACCCGGAACGCGCCCTGCTGCAGCGCGAAGCTGGCCGGCAACAACGTGTAGGTGCCAGCCGGCAATCCAGGCACGCCTGCGGGAATCGTGATCTGCTGGCCAATGCCAGGGTCCAGCGAGCCGTCACTCAATCCCAGCGGCGCTGCACTGCCGGTGTAGCCGGGCAGGATCGCATATACCGGACTGGCCGATTCGCTGAAGCCATAACGCGGATTGGCATCGGCCAATGCATGGCGCAGGATGTCGACCGAGCCACCGCGCCCGCTGACAAAGGCAGCACCGGTCAACTCGCCGCCGCCGGAGAGATCCAGCAGCGCCCCTTCGGCCACCTCGGTACGGCTGCTGATGATGGCGATGCCCTTGGGGTCCGCGCCGGGCGCGACACCGCCTACCGGCGGTATGGCATGGGCGCTGCCGTCCCTGCGCCAGTCCACGCCATCGACGGTGCCACCGAACGGCACACTGAGCCCCGCGCCGCTGGTGGAGGTCACGCTTCCGGGCAGCAGCGTCACCGAGCCGGCCCGGCGCCCGTCGGCATCGGTACCGCCCAGGGTGATGGCGCCCAACGGCGCCCGGAGGATGCCGCCCTGCTCGATGGTCGCTGCCACCACTGACAGGCCGCCGGACACCGACAACGGCAGGACTGGAACCGCCCCGCCAAGACCATGGATGCGCACGATGCCTTCGGCATCATCCCAGCGGCTGATCGCACTGCCCGGCTGCGACACACCGGCCGCCAGCACGCCGCCCGCATCGGCCACCGGGTACAGCTGCGCTGCGGTTACGTCCAGGCTGCGCGGCGCGATCAGCTGCGCGCCGGTACTGCCGAGCGCTGCGCCACTGCCCAGGAAGCGCAGATCGCCGCGACTGCGCAGTTGCACGTCATCAAACCCCGCCAGCCAGGTGGTATTGCGCAGGTCGATCAGGTCCGCATCCACACTGAAGCGATGCTGGCGACCGGTATCCACCGCCACGGCAGCGGTACCGACCAGGGTATCGCCAGGCAGCCTCAACCAGCTGCTCTGCGCCAAGCGCACGTAGGGCGCGCTCAGCGCAAGCAGGCCGCCAGCGCTGCCGCCCTGCAGCATGCCCAGCCCATCCTGTTGCAGACCTTGGAAGCGCAGGCTCTGGCCGAGGCGCAGTTCCACATCACCTTCGGCACGCACGTTGCCGAACAGCGAAAGATTGTCGAAACCACCGGCACCGACCTGCGCCGCCGACAGGCGTGCGTGCCCGTACTGCAGCTTCGCCGGCACGGCCTGCTCGCGATCGTCCTGGCTGAGCACGATGGCGCGCGGCGCCAACACATCTTCGCTGGCACCGCCCGCATGGATGCTGCCTCCGAAGGCGATACCCAGGGTTCCGCCCTGCGCGCCGGCGCCGCCTGCAGCGGCCTGCAGAGCGCCCTGCAAGTACAGCGCATTGGCCGAGCGCACCACGATGGTGCCGCCATCGCTGGCCACATCCTGGCGGCCGGCGCCATCGATGTCCAGCTGCGCCGAACTGCCGTTGGCCAGCAGTTTCGCACCGCGTTCAACCACCACGAATGCATCCACCGGCCGGTCAGGCACGTTGTCCTGGCCGTCCCAGTCGAGCGCGCCTCCAATCTCGATGCTGCCCCCCTTGCGCACCTGCCCGCGCAGGCGGCCACTGGCATCACGCGCAGTGAAGGCGTCACCGCTGACGTCGAGTACACCCTGCGCACCGATGCGGTAGGTGCGCTCGTTGCGCTGCGAATCGAACAGGCTGGTCGGTTCGCGAATGTCATCCAGGCGGATGCGGCCACCCGCCGCTTTCAGGCCGCCATCAACCGTGATGCTGCCCGCGCCGCGCAGGGTGATCGATTGACCGGCATCCACGCTGACCAGGGCGCCGCGACCGATGCGCAGATCACCACCGGCCTCGCCCTGCTGTGAACGCAGCGTCAGGCTCGCACCGTTGCGCTGACTGAACCTGCCGGTGATCGGATCCGCGCTGTACAGGGGTGCCGACCAGACCTGCAATGCGTCGTGCCGGTCGCGTGCCTGCATCGCTGCTTCGGCCAGGCGCAGGCCCGGCATGCGCACGGCGACGATGGCTCCGTCCGCCACCTCCACACCTTGCTGGCCATTGATGTCATAGCTGGCAAAGCCCTTTTTGAACAGGGTCTCCTGCAGGGTGAGTGCGCCGTCGGCCGGCTGCCCGCCGATCACGATACGCCCACCATCGCCCAACGACAGCGTACCGCTGCCGCCGCCGAGCGCGCTCAAGCGTGCATCGCCGGACAGCTGCAGGCGACCGACCCGTCCACTGCTGTCGGCCACGCTCGCTGCCTGCAGGCTGACGTCGCCGCCCTTGCCGATCGTGACCTTGCCCTTTGCATCAACCCGACCGCCGCCATCGACGCGCACGTCGCTGCCCGGCACCACAACATCATGGCTGTTCTGCAGCCGCAGCTTGCCGCCGTCAGTCCACGCCATGCCCGGGCTGGACGCCGGTTCCAGCAACGCATTCACCCAGCGGCCACTGAGATCGATGCGCGTGCCCTCCGCCAGGGCCACGTGCGAACGGCCGCCCTGCAGCAGCCAGGCGGCGGGAGCGCCCACGCGGGTCAGTTCATTGCCCGCCTGCACCTGTCCACCCGCGATCTGAATGTCACCCCCCAGCAGTACATCGGCGGCCGTGAGCACCAGCTGGCCACCGTCCTGCAGGCGCAGCGCACCCTCCACCGCGATGCTGCCACCGCTGGCCAGATCGATGCGTCCCCACTGCTGCGCGCTGAGCTGGTTGGCATCCAGCCACAGCGTATTGCGCTGTTCCTGTTGCAGCGGCGCCTGCAGGGACACGTCGGCGGCAGGCAGCCCGCCATCGACGATCCGCACCTGTGTGTCGAACACCGCGTTTCTGCCGTTGCCGTCGTAGCGCCCAAGCCACAGCTGGGCATTGCGCGCTACGGCGGTCTGCGCCTGCGCGTAGCCGTCGCGCGCAGCATCGGGTGTCTTCGATTGCTGCGCACCCTGGAAAGTATCGGTCGCCACCTGACCCTGCAGTACCGCACTGGGCGCGGACACCAGCAGACGGCCCGCGTCGCGGCCCACGGTATAGCCGTTCTCCACCCGCTGTTCGGCACCGATCAGCGGATTGCGGAACACATCGGTGGCTCCCCAGCGCTCCTGCTTTACTTCAAAGCCCCGATACAAGCCGTCGTACCGCATCTCGGCCGGCGCATCATCCAGCCGGTACAGCTGACCGTCGGTGCCACGCAACCAGCTCTGCTTGATGGCACCGCTCTGCACATCCAGGCTGCCGCCAGCCAGGTTGATCCTCGAGCCGGCATGGGTGACCACTTCGCTGCCGGACAATTGCACGGTACCGCCCTGCGCGGCCCATTCGCCGATCGAATGGCCCTGGTTGTCGAGATACCCCCCGACTTCCAGCAGGCCACCACCGGCATACCAGCGCTCGGCGGTGTTGCCACCGGTGCCTGCGGCCACGTGCTGCAGCTGGCGGCGATCGATCCAGACCTCGCTGCTGATCAGCTTGCCGCTGTCGCGGTTGTCGGGCGAATCACGCAGTTCGTTGCCCTGCACCTTCACCTGGACGTTGTTGCTCTCCATCGCAACCCGCACGCCCACCGCACCGGACACATCAATGCGCGCGGCATTGCCGGCGTAAGTCCGGCGTGCGGCTTCCGCTACCACCTGACCGCCGGTGGCCACGGTCAGCGAACCGTCCTGGAAATTCACGTCGCCGCCGGACACAATCTCCACGCGTGACTGGTCACGCCGGTCCTGCATGCGCGAGAGATTGTCGAATGTGCCAGTGCTGCTGGCGCCGCGCAGCAGGTCCTGCTCGGCCGAAGCCTTGACCAACGCATCACGGCGGCTGTCCAGGGCCGTGTTCTTGCCATCGTCTTCGATCAGCACCGCCGTGGTCGCGCCGCTGGCCAGGGTGACCGTACCGGCACGGTCGCTGATGGCGTTGAGCAGGTGCACCGTGCCGCGCTGGTCCAGCGTGGTAGTGGCCACGGCTACGCCGGCCTGTTCCACCCTGCGCCCGGCCAGCGTGATGTCGCCCTCGCGCGCCTGGATCAGGCCGCTGTTGCGCACGCTGCCGGCATTGCTGCCGGCCGCGATGCGTGGCGCGATCTCGTTGCCGGCTGTGGTCGATGCGGTGTTCTGCGCGGTACCCACACCACGTCGTATCACGAACGCGTCACCAGCGGCCAACTGCGTCTGGCCCTTGCGCGTTTCAATCTGCCCTGCATTCTCCACGGTGTGGCCGGCCAGCAGCACATAACCACCGGCGCGGGTTGCCGAGGCAGGCGCCTGCGTGGTGATGCGTGCACCCTGCTCAACCAGGACCTTGCCGAAGGCATCGGTGAGCGCAGCGGTGTTGTTGTCGCCACTGTACAGGCCGTTGTCACGGAACTGGCCATCGCTGATCCGTGTCGCTGCCGCGACCAGATTGCCCACGTTGACCTGGCTGTTGTTGCCGAACACCACGCCGTTGCGATTGACCACGAACACGGTGCCGTTGGCCTTCAGCTGGCCGAGGATCTGGCTCGGACGCGCGCTCGGATCATTGACCCGGTTCAGCACCGCCCAGTCCGCATTCTGTTTGAAATCGAGCGTGGTGTTGCCGCCGATGTTGAAGGTTTCCCAGTTCAGGATCGCGCGGTCGGCGGTCTGCTCGATGCTGACCTGCACCTTGCCGTCGCTGCCCTGCGACTGGATCGCTTCGCGCGCATTCACCCAGCCACGGGTCAGCGGATTCTCATCAACCTTCAGGCCGTCCTTGCCGAGGCCGTCAGCAATCACGAACCCGGCGGCGCGCTGCTGCGTGCGCGCCTGCTCCTGCAAGCGCTGCTGCAGCGCAATGGCCTGCGCGGCGGTGCCCAGATTGTCGATCGACTGCTGCAGTTTCTGTCGCGCTGCATCCTGTTGCTGGACAGGCAACTGGAACTGGATCGGCACACCGTTGGGCATGCGCCCGCTCTGCGCGGCTGCGCCCTGCGCTGCACCGCGGTCGGCAAACCAGCCTGGCGAGAATGCCTGCTGCGCCTGGGCAGGCAGCATGGGCGTGGCGCCCAGCGCAAGCGCGATGGCCCAGGCCATCGGATGGCGGTGCGGCGCAGTGTGCGGAACAGGCGAGTGCAGGTGCGACATCAGGACCTCGAGCGACCGACGGACGGTCTGCGGCATAGGAGAGATTCGACTGCCCGCAGGCATCGCCGGGCACTATCAGATAGACGTTGTCCGCGCCGGAAAAACGACAGCTTCTTCACATTCGGCGCGACCACAAAAAAAAGGCGCCGACCTCGCGGTCGGCGCCCTGTTCAGCAGGTACGGTGGATCAACGGCCGATACCGGCGCAGGTGCTGGCGTTGCCCAGACCGGTGGCCGGGGTGGCCGAGATCAGGTTGTTGGCAACGGCTTCACGCCAGGTCTGGGTCAGCGGGATGAAACCGTGCGCACGCACGGCAGCATCGTTGTTGCCATCCACGCCCAGGTTGTAGTGCTTTTCCAGGAAGTTGCGCACGGCCTGGCGCTGCGGCAGGGTGCGGTAGCACTGTGCGAACACCAGGTTGGTGTAACCGGCGATCGGGTAGCCGGCGGTCGGGTTGGTGAACACCGGCACCCACTTGGCCGGGTTGGCAATGTCGGCACCGGTCGGCGGGGCGACGGTGTTCAGGGTAGCGGCAACGCTCACTTCATCCGGCGAGAAGCCCTTCACCTTGGCAATCTTGGTCGCATCCTGCAGGTTCGGGATCACGTCCGGGCCGACATAGCCGATGGCGCCGGCAACCTGGTAGACACGGTTGTACAGCGAGGTGCCGCCGGTGGCCGGGGCCGCTTCCAGGAAGGCCGGCAGGTTGTTCTGCGCATCGCGGGTGAACAGATCAGCGAAGGTCGACTTGACCTGGAACTTGCCGCCGACCAGACGGGTGGCGCTCAGGTCTTCGGTGGCGCAGGCGGCGGTCAGGAAGCGGGTCAGCAGCTCGCTGGTGCCGCTGCTTTCGCCGCGGTAGATGACCTTGATGGCGCCGCTGCGGGCGCTGTCCAGCTGCGACCAGTCGTTGATCTTGCCCGAGAACACGCCGCAGATCTTGGCCACGTCAAGGTTCAGATCACCACCGGCCTTGTTGTACGGCACGGTGACCGAGGTGGCGACCGACGGCAGCTGCAGCACCGGGCCGAGCGTGGAGGCCAGCGCCGAGCTGTTGTAGTTGCTGATCTCGGTGCTGCTCAGGACCGAGTCGCTGCCAGCGAAATGGACGTTGCCGGTGCCGTTGGTGATGAACAGGCCGATGGTGTTCTCGAGGAACGCCTTCTTGCCGGTGCCCGAGCCGGTCACGGCGTAGCTGAAGTTGGCCGGCAGGATGCTGTCGGCCTGGCCCTTGTACAGATCGGCCGGCAGCGAGGCGCCACCACCGTTGATGAGGGACTGCTGGGCCGAAGCGGCACCGGCGGTGGCGAGCAGCGCGGTGGCAACCAGCGCGGCCAGGGTCTTGTACTTGTTCATGATCTTCTCCTGAAGGGTTTACTACGAAGGGAAACACCAAGGGAGGAACGGTCACTACACGCCTGCTGCCGCCGAGGGCCTCCCAGCCCACTCTGCGGCGACGTGGCTATGCTGGTCCGCGCCGATGACAGGCCGCTTAAGAAACCTGTGGAAGATCGAAAAAAGGTGTGGAGGATTGTGTGGAGAAATCCAGGCATCAGTAGATCCACGCCATGCGTGGATGCACCGCATATGACGCGCGTCGCGCAATCCGTCCACGCATGGCATGGATCTACTGCACCAGCTGGTTCATTTCCATGATCGGCATCAGCACGGCCAGCACGATCGTCAGCACCACGCCGCCCATCACCAGGATCATGGTCGGTTCCAGCAGCGCAGTCAGCGCCATCGCGCGACGCTCGATCTCGCGCGAGATCGTCTGTGCAGCGCGGTCCAGCAGTGGCGCCAGCGAGCCGGTCTTCTCGCCGCTGGCCACCAGGTGCACCAGGATCGGCGGATACACCTTCTGCACCCTCAGCGCAGCACCCAGCGCCGCACCTTCGCGCACGCGCGCAGACACGTCATCGGCACAGCGCGCCAGCAGCGCATTGCCAAGCGTCTGCCGCGCCGCCTCCAAGGCACGCAGCAGTGGCACACCGGCATCCAGCAGGATCGCCAGCGTCGAGGCAAAGCGCGCACTGTTCACGCCCAGCACGAAACGCCCGACCATCGGCACCCGCAGCAGCATCGCGTCCCATCGCAGGCGCAGCTCGGGCTTGCGCAGGGCCAACCGCCATGCCACCACCAACGCAGCGATGCCGAGCCCTGCCCACATGCCCCAGCTGCGCACGAACGCGCTGGCGGCCAGCATCACCTGGGTCAGCATCGGCAGCGTCTGCCGCGCCTGCACGAACGCGGTCACCACCTGCGGCACCACGTAGCTGAGCAGGAAGATCACGATCGCCACCGACACCAGGCTGATCGCCGCTGGGTAGATGAAAGCGGTCAGTACTTTGGCCTGCAGCGCGTTGCGTTCTTCGATGTAGTCGGCAAGGCGCTCCATCACACGTGCAAGATCACCGGAATCCTCACCGGCGCCCACCAGCGCCCGATAGATCGGCGGGAAATCGCGTGGCCGCGCAGCCAGCGCAACGGTCAGGCGCTGGCCGGCACGCACGTCGGCGCGCACGGCGGTGAGTGCCTGGGCCACGTGCGGGCGCTCGGCCTGTTCAATCACCGCACTCAATGCAGCTTCCAACGGCAGGCTGGCGGCCAGCAGGCTGGCCAGCTGACGCGTGGCCCAGGCCAGCTCGCTGGCAGACAGCCGCCGGGCGCCCCAGCCACTGCCCGCACCGCGCGCCGCGCGGACCTGCACGGGTGTCAGCCCACGACCGCGCAGCAGCTGGCGTGCGCCGCGCGGGCTGTCGGCGTCCAGCTGACCCTTCTCGATGCGGCCCTGCGCGTTGGCGGCATGGTAGTCGAACAGCGCCATGCAAGCCTCAGTCGTCGCCGGTGACGCGCAGGATCTCTTCCAGCGTGGTCACCCCGCTGTCGACCCAGCGCTGACCGTCCTGGCGCAACGTCCGCATGCCAGCACGTCGTGCCGCCTCGCGCAGCGCAGGTTCCCCCTGCCCTTCGTGGATCAGCGCACGCACGCGGTCGTCGACCACGAACAGTTCGTGGATACCGGTGCGTCCCCGGTAGCCGCTGTTGGCACAGGCCGCGCAGCCCACCGCACGCCACACGATACGGCCCTCGTCGTCCACCTCGGCGCGCCGGCACTGCGTGCACAGCCGCCGCACCAGCCGCTGCGCCAGCACGCCGCGCAGCGACGAGGCCAGCAGGAACGGTTCCACGCCCATGTCGGCCAGGCGGGTCACCGCCGAGATCGCGTCGTTGGTGTGCAGGGAGGCCAGTACGCCATGGCCGGTCAGCGACGACTGCACCGCAATCTGCGCGGTCTCCAGGTCGCGGATCTCACCGATCATGATGGTGTCCGGATCCTGGCGCAGGATCGCGCGCAGCGCCGTGCCGAAGCTCATGCCGATACGCGCGTTGACCTGGATCTGGCCGATGCCGGCGAAGTCATACTCCACCGGGTCTTCCACGGTGAGGATGTTGCTGGTGCTGCTGTCGAGCTGGCCCAGCGCGGCGTACAGCGAGGTGGTCTTGCCGCTGCCGGTCGGGCCGGTGACCAGCACGATGCCATGCGGCTGCCGGATCAATCCGGTGAACGTGGCCAGGGTGTCATCGGCCATGCCCAGGCGCTGCAGCTGCAGACGGCCGGCATCCTTCTCCAGCAGTCGCAGCACGGCGCGCTCGCCATGCCCGGTCGGCACCGTGGAGACGCGGATGTCCAACGGACGCCCACCCACCCGGATCGCGATGCGCCCGTCCTGCGGCAGCCGCTTCTCGGCGATGTCCAGGTGGGCCATGATCTTGATGCGCGACACCAGCGCCGCGTGCAGTGCGCGCCGTGGCTGCACCATGTCGCGCAGCGTGCCGTCCACCCGGTAGCGCACCACCGAATGGGTCTCGAACGGCTCGATGTGCAGATCGCTGGCGCCATCGCGTGCGGCCTGTGCCAGCAGCGCGTTGATCATGCGGATCACCGGCGCATCGTCCTGTGCATCCAGCAGATCGGTGACCTCCGGCATGTCCTGCATCAGCCGGTCCAGATCCACTTCACTTTCAGCAGCCCCGACCACGGCAGCGGCATCGCCGCCGTCACGGTACTGCTCACCCAGCCGCTGCTGCCAGGTCGCGGCATCCAGCGCCTGGAACGGCAGCGGGCCATGCCGTCGGCGCAGTTCGGCCACGGCCCACGCCGCGGTGTCGGCGGTGCCCAGCAGCACCGACTCGCCGCCAACTTCGGACAGCATCACGCCGTGGCTGCGCACCCAGGCGTACGGCAGTGACGCGGCGGTGCTCACGGCCCGATCACCAGTTCCGGCGTGTAGCCCAGCCCGCGCAGCTGCTGCAGTGCCGGGTCCAGCGTCGCCGGGTCGCGCGGCAATCGCACGCGCAGGCGTTGCCCGCTCTCGCCCGGCGTCGCTTCGGCATAGGCCTGCAGGCCCAGTGCCCGCACCTGCGCCACGCCCTGGCTGGCACGCGCCGGGTCCAGCCCCTGCGCGAACTGCACCAGCTGCGCATCGCCGTCACCGGACGGGTACAGCGCCGCCAGGCTGCTGTTCTGCAGCGGCTGGCCCTGGCCATCGCGTGCATTGCCCTGGCCGAGTACAGACAGGTCCTGCGGTGGCAGCTGCGGTGCCGACAGCGCCGGCAAGGCCCAGCTCTGTACCGGCTGCGCGCCGGCCTGCGCGTTGCGCATGTAGTCGTAGCGGTCGCGGGTCAGGCGCTGGCCGGCGGCCGGGTCACGCACCACGTGCGGGCGCAGGAACACCATCAGGTTGGTCTTGGCGCGCTTGCGCGTGTCGCTGCGGAACAAGGCACCCAGCACCGGGATCTTTCCCAGCCCCGGCACCGCATCACGGCCATGGCTGACGCTGTCTTCCAGCAGGCCACCCAGCACCATGATCTGGCCATCGTCCAGCAGCACGCTGGTATCCAGGGCGCGCTTGTTGGTGATGATGCCGGCCGTGCTGTTCGCGCTCTGCGCGTCGATGCTGCTGACTTCCTGGTAGATGTCCAGCTTCACCGTGCCGCCCTCGGAGATCTGCGGGCGTACCCGCAGCTTCAGGCCCACGTCCTCGCGCACGATGGTCTGGAACGGGTTGTTGCTGCCGCCACCACCGTCGGTCACGTAGCGGCCGCTGACGAACGGCACGGTCTGCCCGACCATGATGCTGGCCGCTTCATTGTCCAGCGTCATCAGGTTCGGCGTGGACAGGATGTTGGCACCGCCCTTGCTCTGCAGCGCGTTGGCCAACGCCTTCATGTTGAGGATCTGGCCGACGCCGGGCAGGTTGATGGTGCCGTCGATCACGCCGATCTTCAGGCCATCCTTGGGCAGCACGTCCAGGGTGGTGCGTGCGGTGGTGTTCAGCCCGCTGCCACCGGTGGTGCCGCCGAAGTGGGTGCCGCCGAAGGTGCGGCCATTGCCCAGCATCCACTGCACGCCCAGTTCGGCCGCGTCGGTCTGGTTGACCTCCACGATCAGGCTTTCCACCAGCACCTGTGCACGACGCTGGTCGAGCTGGTCGATCACCCGCCGCAGGTTGCGGTACACCGGCTCGGGGGCGGAGATCAGCAGCGTGTTGGTGGCCACGTCCGCCTGCACCGAAATGCCATTCTGGCTGAAGCCGGTGCTGCCGGCGTCGATCGGGTCGCGGCGGTTCGGGTCCAGCCGTTGCGATTCCAGCGCATTGCCACCGGTCTTGGCCTGCTGCGGCTGCGACGGCTGCGCCGGTGTGGCGCGGTTGGCGTCACCCGGCAGTGGCGTGATGCCTTCGTTGCTGCCCATTGCCGGTGCATCGCTCTGCCCGGCCACCACGCCGCGCAGCACGCCGGCGAGCTGATTGGCCTGGGCATTGCGCAGGTAGACCACATGCAGGTTGCCGGACTCGTCCTGCGCGCGGTCCAGCTTCTCCACCAACTGCCGCGCCAGGCGCGTTCGGCCCGGGCTGCTGGAACGCAGCAGCACGCTGTTGCTGCGGGGGTCGGCCATCACCACCACCTTCTGGCTGGGCTCGGCGCCCTGGGCATCCAGCAGCGGCGCGACCATCGCCGCTACGTCTACGGCAATGCCCTGCTGCAGCTTCACCACATCGGTGTCCATGCCGGCCGGTGTATCGACACTGGCGATCACCCGCGCAATGCGCTCCAGATTGTCGGCATAGTCGGTGATCACCAGGGTGTTGTTGCTCGGGTTGGCGGTGATCGGATTGTCCGGGCTGATCATCGGCCGCAGCACCGCCACCAGCGCGGCCGCGTTCTCGTAGCGCAGCGCGAAGGTGCGCGTGGCGACCTCACCCCCTGCACCACCGGTGCCGACGCGCCCGCCCAACAGCTTGGCCTCGGCCTGCGGAACCACCCGGCTGACGCCGCCGTTCTCGACCACCGCGAAGCCACGCATGCGCAGCGCGCCCAGCAGCAACTGGTAAGCCTGGGTACGGCTGACCGGACCATCGGAAACCACGGTCATCTTGCCGGTCACCCGCGGATCAACCAGGAACTGGCGGCCGGTGAACCGTGCTGCCATGCGCAGCACGCCGCCGATATCGGTATCCACCAGGTTCAACTGCACCGGCTCATCGCGGGCGTCCTGCGCCTGTGCCGGCGTAACAACGTGAGCGGCACCCACGATCAGGGCCAATACAGTGCTGCAGGCAAGGCTGCGCATCGCCCTCATGAATGGCCACCCGCAGTGAGTGCCATCACGATGTTTCCGGATATCCGTGCCGCCGGCATGTTCGCATCCCCTGTGCGTGTCAGTTGCAGCTGCTGCAGTTCGATGGCCGGATCGGCCAGCACGGGCAGCAGCCAGTTCCACAGTGCGTCAGCAGGTACCGCCTGCACCTGCAGGTGCCAACGCCCGTCGCGTGCTTCGACATGCAGTCCATCGGCGAGGCCGGCGGACTTGATTCCATTACGCAGCGCGGCCAGCGTCGGGCGCTGCCCCTGCACCTGCTGCTGGCGTTCGCGTGCACGCAGCAGCGGCGCCAGTGCGCGCGCCTGCGCCTGCAGCCGCGGCAGCTCAGCCTGCCAGTGCGCACGCTGTTTCAGCAGCGGCTCCAGCCAGAAGGACCACAGCCCCGCTGCCAGCAGCGCCAGCACCATCACCCACAGCATCCAGCGGTCGCGCGGCGGCAGGTGTTGCCAGCGTCGCTGCAGACCGGCCACACCCTCGCCCAGGCGCATAGCTCTGGCGGTCACTGTCCGCCCCCGCTCACGCGCAGGCGTCCACCGGCCTCGCGCGCCAGCTGCAGGCCCTGCACCTGCACCGCCTGCTGCCACTGTTCCAGCCGCTGTGCGTCATCGGCTACCGCCTGCGCATCGGCGTCCAGCTCCAGTTCCAACTGGCCGGGTTGATAGTGCAGGCCGCGCACCTGGCCGCCCAACTCCGGAATCGCCTGCAGCATCGTTGCGACCTGCCGCTGCACCGGTGGCAACGGCGGCGCCGGCAACGGCACGGCCAGCGCGCGCCGCGCCTGCAGCACCGGGTCCACCACATCGGTGATCTCCGGAAAGTGCGAGCTGAACTGCCGCGCCATGTCCTGCTGCAACGCCTCGCCCTCGCTGCGCCAGCGCGAGACCTGCAGCTGCAGCCCAAGCGCAGCCAGCAACACCGCCGCCAATGCGAGGCCGATCGCCACGCGGGGTGCCTGCCTGCTGCGACCCGGCAGTGGCAACGACCACGCTGGCGCGGGTCCGCACGCCTGCCGTTCATGCGCGACCACGGTGGCCGGCAGGTTCTCCGGCCACGCCGACGGCACGCTGTCGATCCACTGCACGGCCTGCACCCCGGATTGCTGAAGACGCGCCGCGAGCGACTGCAGCACCGTCGCTGTGTCGCGCCCACCGCACCACTGCACAAAGCCACGATCGCGCCCGCAGCGCACCAGCAGATGCTCACCGGCAGCCTGCAGCGTTGCCTGACCGTTCTGCCACGGCAGCAGCAGCGGGGTCGGGTACAGTGCCTGCAGCTGCAGTGCACATGAAGCCAGCAGCTGTTGCGCCTGCAGGACTGCCTGCTGGCCAAGCCACGCCACCGGAACCGTGCCGTCCGCCGCCTGCGCACCGTGTGCCAACGCGACCTCCTGCAGGTCATCCAGCAGCATCGCCTCTACTTCGCCCTGCAGTGCGGCCTGCAGCCTGCGGCCCGACAGTGGCGGCAACTGCAGTTCCAGCAGGATCAGGTCCTGCGGATCGAGACAGGCCAGCACCTCGGCCTGCGGATGACGTTGCCCGAGCACGGCCAAGCCCTCGCGGCCATGGGCCAGCACCCCACCCTTGTGCATCTGCGCCCACTCGACCGTACTGTCGGCGCGCAGGTGTTCCAGCGCCGGCAGGCGCACCCTCAGCTGCACGCTCATGCGCCAATCCTCGTCCACACACGCTGCACGCGCACACTGTCATCGCGGTACTCGCGCCAGATCAGGGCCCGGAAGTCGACCGCATTGCCATCGGCCTGTACCTGGCCGACGGCAAGGAACCACTCGCTATGAATGCCAAGCGGCACCACGGCCATCTGCGCGTTGCTCAGTTGCAGTCGATTGGCGATATCGCCGCGGTTGAGCAGCCAATGGCCACCATCGCGCTCACCGAGCAGCGCCTGCAGGCGCCCCGGCTCCACGCCGGGAGTGACCGCCTGCAACACGCTGATGTCACTGGTGTTGGCATTGACCAGGGTCTGGGCCGGCAGCACCACGGTGCGCCGTGCCAGTGCCTGCACCGCCACTGGGTCGGCGCCCGCCAGGGCCTGCTCGATCACCAATTCACGCGGCAACGGCGCCTGCGCCTGCAGGTCGCCATCACGCAGCCGCGCCTGGATGTGATCGGCAGCAGATGCACAGGCACCCTGCCCCAGCCCCTGCCCGGCACACAGCGCGATGAACGCGCGCCGTGCCTCCGGGTCCGGCTTGCCATAGGCCAGCAGGTTGCGCAGGTTGAACATGGACTGTGCATCGACCAGCTGCAACTGCACCGGCAGCGGCGCCTGCAGCGTCAGTGGACGCGCCCAACGGCCGCTGCGCACCGTGGTCAACTGCTCCTTTACATCGTCACGCAGCTGCTGCGCCGCGCGCTCCAGGGTGGCATCGACCGCCATGCGCACCTGCGCACGCAGCTGGTCGCCACGCAGCGCACGCAGCTGTGCCGACTGCCGGGTCAGCAGTGCAGTGGCAATCACCGCCACCAATGCCACCACCAGCAGGGCGACGATCACCGCCATGCCGCGCTGGCGGGTGCACGGGACCGAACGCGTCCGGGCTGTCATCTGCACGCCTCACAGCTGCCAGGAGCCGATGTCCGCGTTCCCGGCGTCGCCACCGGGCTTGCTGTCCGCACCCAGCGAGAACACATCGATGTCGCCATGGGTTCCGGGAATCTGGTACTGGTACGGATGGCCCCATGGGTCATTCGGCAGGCGATCCAGATACGGTGTCACCGGCATCGCACCGCCGCCCTGCGGCGGCTTCACCAGCGCCTGCAGGCCCTGTTCGGCGCTGGGATAGCGCCCGTTGTCCAGCTTGAACAACTTCAATGCCTGCATCAGCGCCGCGATGTCCTGGCGCGCCGCCACCACGCGCGCCTGGTCGGGACGGTCCATCAACCGCGGCACGATCAATGCCGCGAGTATGCCGATGATCACCACCACCACCATGATCTCGATCAGGCTGAAGCCCTGCTGCCGAGCCCTGCGACCACCCACCTGCCTTGCCATTGTTCCGCCCTCGTCATCCTGGAAGAGACCGCTGCGCCATGGTCAGCGGTGCATGTGTCAGTACGATAAACATCCGCCTGCTATTCGCTGCGCGTGTGCCTGTGCAGGCGCAGCACGTGCCGCAGGTACACATGCAGACTCGAACAAGTGCTGCGGCACGCTGGCCAGCGCATCGTCGATGCAGCCGCGCAGCAACGGGTGCGCGCAGGCCTGCAGCAGGCGCACGCACTGCATCGGCGACCACGCGGTGCCATGGTCGAGGCCGATGAACATCCGGTAGGCCTGGTGGTAGCGCAGATCGTCGTACACGCGCTGCGCACTGGTGAGATCACGCACGACCACCAGCAACGCCGCACGTTGCAGCTGCCGCACATCGCCCGCGTCAAGCGGCAGCGCGTTCATGGCCGCTTCGGGCCAGGGCCGCAGCTGCAGATCGAGGGCGCGCCGCAGCGCGGCCAGCGGATGCGCGCTGCTGTCCAGTGCCGCCCAGCGCGCCGCATCGGCCCAGGCATCACTGGACAGCACCCAGACCCACGAGTGCCCATAGCGCTGCACGTTCACAGGCGTGTGCCGAGCCTGCTCCAGCGACTGGCTCAGGTGGCGATCCAGTTCCAGCATGCTGATCCTGCGACTATCTGCCATCGGCGCCGCCCGTGCTCCACGACGCGTGGTGCGTCGTACTCTGGAGAAGACGTCAGCAAGGCAGGTGAAGCGACAACGCGAATGCGTCTCTGTGCGCTGCGTGGCGCTTCATCAGCAACGTCATCGCAGCGTCATCTGCCTGCAGGCTTCGCGCTCCAGTCGCGGCGCCTCGCCCCCGCAACGGCGCGCCAGTATCGCCACATCGCTGCGTGCGGCGAACGTTGCCAGCGCATTGGACATATCCACGTCATCGCACCATGACGCCATCGCAACACGCAGCGCCGGCAGCTGCCAGCCATCCATCACGCCCTGGGTGCCGGCCACGAACCAGTGCCAAAGACGATGGTGCTGTACCTGTTCGTGCAGTTGCACGAGATCGTCGATGCCGTGCATGCCCATCAGCAGCAGCACGCGCGCCATCGCCGCAGGCGGCAGCGTGCCGGCCTCAGCGAGGGGCAGCACCTGCTGCTGCAGCCGCAACAGCATCGCCAACGGGTGGGACTGCGGATCGAACTCCAGCAGAACGGCCTGTTGCTGCCATTGCGCATCGGAGACCACGCACACCCACGGCGATCCATAGCGATGCACCATCAAGGGCCGTCGCTGCGTGGTTTCCAGCAACGCCGACAGATTGCGGCGCAGATCCAGCACACCGATGGTCTCGTTGCGCATCCTTGGCGTCTCCTTGCTTGCAACAGCCCTGCGCGGCGCGCACGGCCAGCGTCTTCATCTAACCAAGGACGGCAATGCCACCCGGAAAGCGACGCAGATCCAGCGACATCGTCAGTCGCAGCTGCTCCAGCGCCGCGTCCGGATCATCGATGCGGAAACGGCCGCTGACCGGGGCCCGCGCCAATGCCGATTCGCCCAGCAGCACCTTGCCGCGGCGGTAGCGGTTGATTTCATCCACCACCTCGCGCAATGGAGCGCGGCGGAACACCAGCATGCCCTCGGTCCAGGCGCTCACTTCCGAGGCCAGGGCTTCGGCCACCACGCCACTGAGGCGCTCGTCGTACTGGGTCTGCTGGCCCGCCTGCAGCTGCAGGCGGCCCTGCGGGTGCTCGATGCGGGCGCTGCCCTGCAGGCAGGTCACCCGTACCTGGCCGTGGGTGTTGCGGACGTCCAGGCGCACCGCACCTTCATCGGCAATCACGCAGCCCGGCCCCGCGAACAGGGCAAGGCGCAGGCCTGCCTGGGTTTCGATCGCGGCCTGGCCCTGCACCAGCTCGAAGCCTTCGCCCTGCGTGTCCGAACGACGGCGCAGGCTGCTCTGCGTATCCAGTTCGATCTTCAGCTGCGGCAAGGGCGCGATCTGCAGCCGTTCACCGGTGCCGGTGTGGAAATCGGCCGCCATCGCCGTCACCGAGGGCCACAGCCCCAGCGGCGGGCGGATCGCCGCCACCACCACCAGACTGGCCGGTGCGGCAATCGCGGCGCCCAGGAAGGCGCGCCGGCTCCAGCGCTGGGCCGGCGTCGGCGCGACCGGCTGGCGCGCAGCAGCGGGCAGCTGTTCGCCGGCCAGGCGTACCTGCTCCCATTGCCGGCGCGCACGGCCGAATGCTTCGCGATGACGCGGATCAGCCTCGCACCACTCACGGAACCTGCGCCCATCGGCGGCGGTGGCCTCGCCCGAGGTCAGCCGCACCACCCACGCGTGGGCCTGACGCTCGACGGCATCCAGCGGGCGTTGCGGACGATCGTCAGGATCCATGGGGGCTCATGCCGGACCCGCACGCTGCGGGGTTCTGCTCGGCGTCAAAGTGTAGACGGATGCCGCCGCTCAGAACCGCACCTGGCGCCCCTGCCCGCTGCGCTCGGCCAGGTAATCCTGGGCCGCCTTCAACTCACGCTGCACCAGCCGCAACGACACGCCCAGCTGGTCGGCGACGTCGCGCTGCTGCAGGCCATCGACGCGGATCGCCAGCAGGATGCGGCGTCGGCGCTCGGGCATGCGCTGCAGCAGGCCGACCATGTCTTCCAGCGCGAAATCCAGTTCGGCCGCCTGCGCCGGGCCCGGTGCCGGGTCGGCCATCTCCATCAGCGCATCCACCTCTTCCAGGCTCAGCAGGCGGTGGTCGGCACGCTGGCGGTCGATCACCGTGTTCATCGCCATGCGCAACAGGTAGGCCGCGGGGTTCTGCACGGCATCCAGGCGGTCACGGCGCGCACTCAGGCGCATCCAGGTGTCCTGCAGCGCATCGCCGGCCAGCTCCTCCGAGCCCAGCTTGCGCACCAGCCGGCGCTTCAGCTCGTCGTAGGCCCCCAGAAGGTGGTCCATCAGGTCAACTGCCCCAGCCGTACCGTTGCTCATGTTCGAATCCTTGAAGTCATGGAAGGGGCGCGCGCCGGCCACAGTCGTGGTCGGCGCCGGAAGGACGGATCTGCAGGGTTACCGGCTGCGGCAGCGCAGCGGCATCGCGCGCCAGCACCAGGCCCTGCAGCGCCTGAAGCAGGCGCGCATCGCGGCGGGCACTGCCACTGCCGGACAGCAGCTCGGGCTGCTGCACCTTGCCCTCGCCGTCGACGTGGAAGCGCAGCGTTGCGGCATAGCGGCCGGGCGCGATCTCGGGGTCGTCACAGAACGCCGCACGCAGGCGCTGCTGCAGCCCGCCATAGCGGCGCCGACGCTCGGCATCCGGGAGCTCGGCGCCAATACCGGGTTCGGCTGCCGCGGGCGTGCCCCGGCGCAGCACCACGCGCTGCTCGCCGATCACCTCGGCCTCGATACCGGAATCCTGCAGCAGGATCTGCAAGGCAGGCAGCGGCGCAAGGCTGGCGCGCAGCGCATGGCTGCTACGGCCCGCGGCAAGATCGCCCGGGTACATCACCGACCACCCGCTGATGACGCTGAAGCGCTCGACCGCCTGTTCCAGCGGCTGCGCGGGGATGTCGTAGGCATGAACACCGTCCTGCGCCACAGCGGCAAAGGACAGCAGCAGCCATGCGGCGATGGCCACCTTCCAAGTTCTGACCGCATGGTGTCCATTCAGCCCCCTGACGTAGAACACATGACCCTCGGCAGCGACAGCAGCTGCAGTGGACGCGCGCCACGACCGGAACCCCGGCCCGCGCGCGACCAGCAAGCGGGCTCAAACCGTACCGGGGGCACATGTCATTGCGATGACCGCTGCCCACGGCCGACCGTCGGGCCAGCCTTCCTGGAGCCAGTCACGGATCAGGCATCAAAGAATCGAACAGACCATATCCTCCAGGCGTGGGGTCAGAGCCCGTTGCACAGCAACGGGATCCGACCCCGACAGGTCGCGGGGAACTGTCAGGCGCGGGGCGGTGTGGGCAGGCAGGACCGTTGGCGCCATGGATGGCGCCATCGAGCCCCCATGGATGGGTCTACGGCGTGTCCTGCCTGGCCACACCGCCCCGCCGCCCTGGGAACATCGCCGTTGCAGTTGCTTCGGCCGTTGCCTCTGCGGGTGCCGGGTGCAACCCGGCCGGCCCCCCCCATCCTCAAAGCGGCAGCTGGGTGGTCTGCTTGATCCGCTGCATCGGAATCTCGGTCTTGGTGTTCTGCACCCCGGCAATCCGGTTCAGGTGCTGCATCTGGAACTGCCGGTAGGCATCAAGATCCGCCACCGCCACCCGCAGCAGGAAATCGCAGTCGCCCGCCATCAGATGGCATTCAAGCACTTCCGGGAAAGACTTGATGCTGTTGATGAAGTGGTTGGTGGTGTCCTCGTCCTGCCCGCGCAGCCACACCCGCACGAACACCGTGAAGCCACGCCCCACCTTGGCCTCGTTCAGCAGGGCAACGTAGCGGTCGATGTAGCCGCCTTCCTCCAGCAGCCGCACCCGCCGCAGGCAGGCCGAGGGCGAAAGGCCCACCAGCCGGGCCAGCTCCAGGTTCTGCAGGCGTCCGTCACGCTGCAGGGCGTCGAGAATGCGGCGATCAAGGTTGTCGAGCTGGTACTGCATGGAATTTCACCGTTGGCGACCTTGGCCGCATGGAATCTCAATATTCCCTAATCGAATGGCATCAACGCAACCCGATTTCGCGATCGGACCGCTAGCATGGGCCACCCCCACCTCGTTGTGCCGTTCCATGGACGCCCGTACCACCCTCCCCCTGCCCGACACCTGCGATACCGCCCCGCGCGCCGAATTCCTGCGCGGCCTGCGCGCCGCCGTACCGGTGATGATCGGCTTCATTCCCTTCGCCCTGGTGCTCGGTGCCCAGGCCGCCCAGAAGGGCCTGAGCGCGCTGGAAGTGCCGCTGATGACCGGCCTCAACTTCGCCGGCGGCTCGGAATTCGCTGCCGTCGAACTGTGGACCTCGCCGCCACATATCGCGCTGATCGTGGCGATCACCGCGCTGGTCAACAGCCGCCACCTGCTGATGGGTGCCAGCCTGGCCCCGCTGCTGCAGCACCTGCCGCGCCGCCGCGTGCTGCCGGCGCTGTTCTTCATGTGCGACGAGAGCTGGGCGATGGGCGTGGCCGATGCGCGCCGCCGTGCGCTCGGCTTCAGCCTGGCCTATTACCTGGGCGTGTCGGCAGGCCTGTACACGGTCTGGGTCGCCTGCACCGCGCTGGGCGCGATCGTTGGGCCGATGCTGGGCGACATCCACGCCTACGGTTTCGACATGGCCTTCCCCGCCGTGTTCCTGGTCCTGCTGCGCGGCATGTGGCAGGGCATGAAGGCCGCGCGCCCGTGGCTGGTCAGCCTGGTGGTGGCCACTGCCACCTACCTGCTGGTGCCGGGTGCGTGGTACGTGGCCAGCGGCGCACTGGCGGGCCTGGCCGCGGCCTGGCTGCTGGCGGAGGACGCGGCATGATCTTCAACGGATTGATCCACTGGACCTCGGTGCTGACCATCGTGCTGATGGCCGCCGCCACCTACCTGACCCGCATCGTCGGCTTCCTCGCGCTGCGCAACCGCACGCTGAGCAAGCGCGCGGTAACGGTGATGGAAGCCGCGCCGGGCTGCGTGCTGATCTCGGTGATCGCGCCCGACTTCGTCGCCGACAAGCCCGCCGACCTCGCCGCGCTGGCGATCACCCTGCTGGCTGCCACGCGGCTGTCGATGCTGCCGACGGTGCTGATCGGCGTGTTCTCGGCGGGTGTACTGCGCTATCTGATGGGCTGACGCGCTCGCCGTTCCTGTAGCGCCGAGCCCATGCTCGGCTGCTGGCATTCCCGCTTGCCGCGTGAGCCGAGCATGGGCTCGTCTCTGCAGAGATTCTCCCTGCGACACCCGGTCGCAGCCGTTCCCGCCACCCACTTGATCAATGTCAAACCGCCCGCCGCCGTGCGGGCGTATTTCTATGCAGGACCCGAACACGCCGGCGTTACCGGCATCCACAAGGACCCTGCGATGAGCTACACCCCCGACAACGCCCAGCTGCTGAATGCCATGCAGAACGTCATGGTGATCTCCACCACCGACCTGCAGGGCAACATCACCTACGCCAACGACCTGTTCTGCACGCTCACCGGCTTCGCCCGCGAGGAGCTGATCGGCCAGCCGCACAGCATCGTGCGTCATCCGGACGTACCCAAGGCCGTCTACAAGGACATGTGGGACACCATCAAGGCCGGCAAGACCTGGACCGGCATCGTGCCCAACCTCGGCAAGGGCGGCGTGCTCTACGTGGTGGACACCACCGTGCAGCCGCTGTTCGATGCCGAGGGCAACATCACCTCGTACATCAGCATCCGCCGCGTGGTGAACGACCTGATGCAGAACTACGACCTGGTCGAGTTCAGCAAGGAAAAGTTCGACGACTTCTACGAGGCCGCGTGAACGCCCTCCCGACCAGTACGCCCTTCAGCCGCCTGCTGGTGGGTTTCGCGTCCGAGTCGGGCAATGCCCGCGCCCTGGCCCAGCGCCTGGGCGCGGACCTGCAGCCGCACGCGCCGCAGGTGCTCCCGTTCAACGATATCGACGTGGCCAGTCTCGGCCACGGCGATGTACTGCTGGCGATCTCCAGTTCCTTCGGTGACGGCGAACCGCCAGCCAACGGCGAGCAGTTCTTCGAAACGCTGCGCCAGACCCCGACGCTGAGCGGCCTGCGCTATGCAGTATTCGGCCTCGGTGACACCGGCTACCCCAGCTTCTGTGGCTTCACCAAGGCGCTGGATGCCGTGCTGAGCGAGCGCCAGGCGCAGCCGCTGCTGCACCGCGTGGATGCCGACCTGGGCTACGAGCAGTTCTTCCAGCAATGGCAGCCAGTGCTGGGCCAGGTGCTGGACGGCGACGTGAACGCGGGCCAGGACCTGCACCTGCAGGTCACCGCCTATGGCGAAGACAACGCCTTTGCCGCCCCCATTCTGGAACGCCGCCGCTTGAACAGCAGCGACCCGGCCGCCTGGCACCTGCAGCTGGACATTGCCGGCAGTGGCATGGCGTACCGCGCGGGTGACACCCTGCACGTAGTACCCGAGAACGACCCTGCCCTGCTGCAGGCATTGGCCACCTGGTATGGCGACACCGCCGCCGTGGCCGCCCTGCATGACCGCGAGCTGCGCCTGCTGAGCAAGGGCGTGCTGCGCGAACTGGCCAGGCTCGGCGGCAGCGAGCTGCTGAAGGGCCTGCTGAAGGTCAGCCAGAAACGCGAGCTGGAAGCCTACCTGCACGGGCTGGACCTGCTGGACGTGCTGCAGGACCACGCTACCCCGGACAGCGTGCCGCTGGCCCGCCTGCACGAGCTGCTGTCACCGCGCCTGCCGCGCGCCTATTCGATTGCCTCGCACCCCTGCAACGACCAGCTGAGCCTGTGCGTGCGCGAAGTACGCTACACCCTGCGCGGCCGCGAGCGCGTTGGCACAGCCACCGGCAGCCTGCTGCACGGTGGCGACCATGCCCGTGTGTACTGCCGCTCCAACCCCGGCTTCCATCTGCCCGATACCGGCGAAGCCCCCCTGTTGCTGGTCGGCACCGGCACCGGCATCGCACCGTTGATGGGGCTGATGCAGGAGCTGCAGGCCAGCGCCTGTGCGCGCGAAGTGCACCTGGTGTTCGGCGAGAAGCACAGCCAGCACGATTACCTGTACCGCGAACAGCTGCAGGACTGGCACACGCGAGGCGTGCTGGCCGGCCTGCATACTGCATTCTCGCGCGACGGCGTCGAAAAGGTCTATGTGCAGCATGTGCTGCAGCAGCGCGGCGATGACGTGCGCGATGTACTGGCCCGCGGTGGGCATCTGTACCTGTGCGGCAACAAGAGCCATGTGGAAGGCGCGGTGCGCGAGGCCATCGATGCCATCGGTGGCGAAGGGCGCTGGGACGCGCTGCGGGGCGAAGGCCGCACCCATTGCGAGTTGTATTGATCCATTCCACTGGATTGCACGAAC
>NZ_JAOCFV010000027.1:0-63248 GCF_029842145.1 Stenotrophomonas sp. GD03794 | reverse complement strand
GCAAGGGTCATCGCTTACTCGCCCGTTGCACCGGCCGGGGCACCCGGACGACGACGGCGACGGCGACGCTTGCGCGGCGCCCCGTTCTCGTCGTCCCCCTCTTCGCTGTGCATCGCATCCAGCGACGATTCCAGTTCGCGACCGGACTGTGCCTGTGCCTCGCGCCAGAATTCAACATCGGCGGCGTGTTCGGCCGAGGCTACCTGGCGCAGGCTGAGGAAGTCGAATGCAGCACGGAAACGCGGATGGGTCAGGGTGCGGAACACGCGCTTGCGCTGGCGCGAGCCGAAGCGCGACTGCAGCAGCCAGATCTCCTGCATCGGCAGCGAGAAGCGGCGCGGCAGCGCGATGGTGCTCAGCTGCTGCACCGTGACGCGGTCAGCGGCACGACGCTGCGCTTCTTCCGGCGCCACGCCCTGCTTGAGCAGGGTCGCCTGCGCGCGACAGTAGGCCGGCCACAGCAGCAGCGCGAACAGGAACGCGGGCGAGACAGGCTCGTCGTTGGCCACGCGCGCATCGGTGTTGGCCAGACCTTCGACCAGCATGCGACGCAGCGCGCCGGTGCGGTTGGACTTGAGCGCTTTGGCGCTTTCCGGGAACAGCACATCCAGCAGGCCGTAGCGCTCCAGGCCTTCGAAGCTGGCCACGCCGTGCCCGGACAGGAACAGCTTGAGCACTTCCTCGAACAGGCGTGCCGGCGCGGCTTCATTGAGCAGGTCGGCCAGGCGCGGGATCGGCGCGGCGGTGCCCTCTTCGATCTGGAAGCCGAGCTTGGCCGCCAGGCGCACCGCACGCAGCATGCGTACCGGATCCTCGCGGTAGCGCTGTTCGGGGTCGCCGATCAGCTTCATCAGGCGCGCCTGCACGTCTTCAAAGCCGCCTGTGTAGTCGCGCACCGAGAAGTCCTCGATGGCGTAGTACAGAGCGTTGCAGGTGAAGTCGCGGCGGACGGCGTCGTCTTCGATGGTGCCGTACACGTTGTCGCGCACGAGCATGCCGTTTTCCATCTCACGGTCGCCGCTGCCGTCATCGCTGTTGGCACGGAAGGTGGCGACTTCGATGATCTCGCGGCCGAACACCACATGGGCGAGTCGGAACCGGCGACCGATCAGGCGGCAGTTGCGGAACAACTGCTTGACCTGTTCGGGCGTGGCGTCGGTGGCCACGTCGAAATCCTTGGGTTGGCCATTGACCAGCAGATCGCGCACCGCACCGCCGACAAGGTAGGCGCCGAAGCCGGCATCGCGCAGGCGATAAAGCACGCGCAGGGCGTTCGGGCTGATGTCCTTGCGGGAGATCGTGTGCTGGTCGCGCGGGATGACGCGCAGGCTGAACGGTGATGTAGCAGGGGAAATGATGTTGGCGCTTCCGGTTGAAGTTTCGGGATTGCCCAATGGCATCGAGGTGCATATACTAGCGCTCCTGCCTCGGCAGCGACACAGTTACGCTCCCTTCGTCTAGTGGTTAGGACGTGGCCCTCTCAAGGCTAAAACAGGGGTTCGAGTCCCCTAGGGAGCGCCAGTCGCCGCAGCAGGAACCGAAAAAGCCCGCCTTTGTGCGGGCTTTTCTGTTTTCCGGGATTGCAGTGACTGCGGTCGAGTTGGTCGCATCGGCGCCTCCCTGCAATCGGCTTGAGCCGGTGGGGTCACCCAGGGCAGGACACGCCGTGAACCCATCCATGGGGGCTCGATGGCGCCATCCATGGCGCCAACGGTCCCGCCCTGGGTGACCCCACCGGCTCTGGACGGTTTCCCGCGACCCCCGGCAACAACCGACCAGCGCTTCGCCGCGTCCGCACGCACCATGAAACTGTCAGGAGGGGGCAGGCCGCCCTCTCCAGGACCGTTGGCGCCATGGGTTGGGCGCATGCGCCCGACGGGTTGGGCAAGGAGCCCAACCCTGGTCTTGCCGAGTGCGCAGGACAGCGCACGCGAGCAAGGCGCCATCGAGCACCATGGATGGGCTTTTGCGTGTCCTGGAGAGGGCGGCCTGCCCCCTCAAACTCGGGACAACCAGGCGCCAACAGGATGCAACCGAAGCCAGGCAGCGTCAGCCTTCCATCTGCTCCAGCTCCTTGCCCTTGGTCTCGCGCACGCAGCGGACCACGAAGAAGATCGAGAGGATCGCAACGACAGCGTAGATGCCGTAGGCCCCGGCCAGGCCGATGCCGGCCAGCAGCATCGGGAAGGTCACGGTGATCGCGAAGTTCGAGGTCCACTGCGCCGCGCCGGCAACGGCCAACGCCGGGCCGCGGATCTGGTTCGGGAACATCTCGCCCAGCATCACCCACATCACCGGGCCCCAGGACATGTTGAAGAACACCACGTAGACATTGGCGGCGACCAGCGCCAGCCGGCCCATGCCATCGGACAGCTGCAGGCGACCATCGGCCAGGCTGCCGCTGGCAAACGCCACCACCATCAGCACCAGCGCCACCGACATGCCAACCGAGCCGATCCACAGCAGCGGCTTGCGCCCGATGCGGTCGATCAACAGCACCGTCAGCAGGCAGGCGCCGATGCTCAGCGCGCCGGACAGCACGTTGATCAGCAGCGCGTCGCTTTCCGAGAAGCCCACCGCCTGCCACAGCACCGCGCCGTAATAGAACACCACGTTGATGCCGACCAGCTGCTGGAACATGGCCAGGCCAATGCCTACCCAGAGGATCGGGCGCAGTCTGCCGGTGGCTTTGCTGCGCAGGTCGCTGAAGCGCGGCTTGTGCTGGTCCTGGGCCAGGCTCGCCTCGATCTCGGCCTGCTTGGCCGTTGCGGCGTCCTCGCCATACAGCCGGGCCAGCACCGCCCTCGCCTGCGCCTGCCGCCCCCTCAGCACCAGGAAGCGCGGACTCTCCGGAATCACCAGCAACAACAGCAGGAACAGCCCCGACGGCAGCGCCTGCATCCAGAACATCCAGCGCCAGGCCTCATGGCCCAGCCACAACGGCTCGGTCGAGGCGCCGGCGGCGCGGGCCAGCAGGTAGTTGCTGAGAAAGGCCGCGAACAGGCCACAGATGATCGCCATCTGCTGCACCGTGGCCAGGCGACCGCGATAGCGCGCCGAGGCCACCTCGGCGATGTAGGCCGGTGACATCACGCTGGCCGCGCCTACGGCGAAGCCGCCGAGCACGCGGGCGGCGATGAACAGCCAGGAAGCATGGGCGGCACCGGCGCCCAGCGCCGAGACCAGGAACATCAGCGCCGAGGCGATCAGCACGCCACGACGGCCAAGGCGATCCCCCAGCCAGCCCGCCAGGAAGGCACCGATCGCGCAGCCCAGCAGCATCGAAGCCACCTCGAAGCCCAGCGCGGCCTCGCTGGAGTTGAAGGCCTGGCGCAGGCCATCGACCGTGCCATTGATGACACCACTGTCGAAGCCGAACAGGAAACCGCCGAGGGTGGCCACGCAACTGATCAGGACAATGAACGCAGTGTTCTCGCCGCCGTGGGAGGCGGCGCCGGACTGGGCTTGGGGCATGGGCAATCCTGCTGGGAAGGGGTTTCGGCTGGCAGGGCAGCCTGTGCTCCCGCAGCGTCGCACAGGCCGCGCCATGCCGCCAATATCCGCCACGGCCGCGCCTGCCAGACGCCCGTTTTCGGCCCCGCGCCGACACCGGGGGCCAACCTGTTCTAGAATTGTCGGGTTCAGGAATCGATCCACCCCCAGCCCATGCCCTTTGTCGTCACCGAAAACTGCATCAAGTGCAAACACACCGATTGCGTGGAAGTGTGCCCCGTGGATTGCTTCCACGAAGGCCCGAACTTCCTGGTGATCGACCCGGATGAGTGCATCGACTGCACCCTCTGCGAGCCGGAGTGCCCGGTCAACGCGATTTTCCCCGAGGACGACGTCCCCGCCGGCCAGGAAGGCTTCGTTGCCCTCAACGCCGAGCTGGCGAAGGAGTGGCCGGTGCTGACCGTGCGCAAGGACCCGCCCGCCGATGCCGGCGAATGGGACGGCAAGCCGGACAAGCTGAAGCTGCTGGAGCGCTGAGAAGCGCCTGCTGCGGCAACGAGAAAGGGCGCCCATGGCGCCCTTTCTCGTTGCTCGGCAGATACCAACCGCGCGATCCGGCAGGTGCCAACCGCAAGATCCAGTAGGTGCCAACCTTGGTTGGCACAGAAGCGCCGACCAAGGTCGGCCTCTACCAGAGGCAGCCCTTACTGGGCCAGCTTCGCCTTCAGTGCGGCGATCAGCTTCACGGGTGCTTCGGCGGTGGCCGGCAAGCCACGCGGGTCGACCGCAGAGATGTAGGCGCCGGCATCGACGGCAACCACGCGAACCAGGAAATTGCTGCCTTCGTAGGCCACATCGTACGAGCCGAGCAGCTGCGCGCGGCTGGCAATGGTCACACCCGCCACGCCTTCCAGTGCGGTACCGACCTTGGCGAAGGCTTCATCCTTGCCGCCGGCAATGGTGAAACCGGTGTTGCCCACGGCCGGAGCCGCAGCCGCAGGCGCGGCCGGCTTGGTTGCCGAGACCAGCGCCGGCACCTTGTTGTCACCGGTGGTGGCCGGCAGGTTCAGGTCCGGCGGCACTTCCAGCGGACGCATTTCCGGGGCCAGGGCGTAGTCGCCCTTGACGCCACGCTTGAAGCAGCCGGTGGTGCCGGCGGCGACGGCCACGGCAAGCAGCGCGTAGGACAGCACGCGGACGGTGGAAACGGATTGACGCATGTGAATCTCCTGGGTCAGACCAAGACGGAAGGTCAGTGGCTGGAAAGGGCTTCGAGGGCGGCGATGTCGCCGGCAAGATGGTCGGCCGCCGGATGGTGCGCCGCCGACAGCGGCAGCAGCGGCAGACGCAGGTCGTGACCGATGCCGATGCGACGCAGCAGCGCCTTGACCGGAATCGGGTTCGGCTCAACGCCGCAGAAATCATGGAACGGATGCAGGCGCGCATCCCAGGACTCGGTGGCTTCGTGATCGTGGGCGGCAGCCAGCTCGCACATCCGGCGGTAGGCGCCGGGCAGCACGTTGGAGCCGACCGAGATCAGGCCATCGATACCGGCCCGGATCGAGCGCGCGGCCGTGCCGTCATCGCCACTGAGCACCGCGAACTTCGGGCTGCGCAATGCCAGCAGCGCCTGCACCCGGCCGGTGTCACCCACCGCTTCCTTGATGCCGACGATGTTGGGATGGCTGGCCAGCTCGGCCACGGTCTCCGGCTGCATGTCGCACCCGGTACGGCCAGGCACGTTGTACAGCACGACCGGCAGCCCCCCTTGGTCGGCAACTGCGCGGTAGTGCGCGATCAGGCCAGCCTGGGTCGGCCGCACGTACGGCGGGGTGACCACCAGCGCGTGGCTGGCGCCAAGCGCGGCGGCACGGCGGGTCTGTTCGATGGTCTTGGCGGTGCCCGACAGGCCGGTACCGGCCATGACCGGGATGCGGCCGCCGATGCGCTCGACCGCACTGGCCAGCAGCAGGTCGTACTCGGCATCGGTGAGGGTCGCTGCTTCACCGGTCGAGCCGGCTACGACAACGCCATGGACGCCACCTTCCAGTTGCAGGTGCAGCAGGCGCTGCCAACCGTCGGGATCGAGGGCACCGTCGGCCCGGAACGGGGTCGCCAGCGCGGTGATGAGGCCGGAAAGGGACAAGGACGTGCTGCTCTTGGCTGGGAAGGGAAAACGCCCGCCACGAAAGGCCGGGGGCGACCTGAATGTTACTTGCGGCGCGAAAGCACGGGCAAGTATGCTGGACACCGGTGGATCCCCGCCTCAGGCGGGCATTCAGACTAACGCATGCATTACCCGGAATCGCCTTGACCGACACCACCCCGCGCCCCGCGCCGAGCGAAAACCACCTCCTGATCAACGCCTACACGACGCATCCGGAGTCCCCCCTGCTGTCCGTCACCCGCCGCATTGCCGACAGCGGCTGCAATCTGGTGGACGCACGCCTGGCCACGGTCGGCCGCGATGTCTCGGTCACCGCCCTGGCCACCGGCTCCTGGGACTCGGTGGCCAAGCTGGAAGCGATGCTGACCCGGCTGGAGCGCGAAGAGGGCCTGAAACTGGTCTGGTACCGCACCGCCGCCAAGCAGGCGCAGTCCAACCTGCTGCCGTACATCGTCGAAGTGATCGCCGCCGACAAACCCGGCATCCTGTTCCAGCTGGCCGATTTCTTCGACCGCCAGGGCATCACCATCGAGAACCTGCAGAGCACGCGCTACCGCGCCATGCAGACCGGTGCGGAGATGTTCAGCGCGCAGGTCACCATTGGCGTCCCGGCCAACATGCACATCGCCGCACTGCGCGACGACTTCCTTGAATTCTGCGACCACCTGAACCTGGACGCGATCATGGACCCGATGAAATTCTGATTCTTCGCGCGCCTCTCACGGGCGCGTGGCGTTTCATGCAATTGTCGTAGAAAGAACCCAGGCTCGACAGAAGGACCTCATGAACAACGGCGATACCCTGGACAGCACCACCCTCTCCCTGCCGCTGGCGCTGTCCGGTGGCGAACAGGCAACCCTCGGCGACTACGCCGGCCACTGGCTGGTGCTGTACTTCTACCCCAAGGACAGCACCCCCGGCTGCACCACCGAAGGCATCGACTTCAACGCACTGCTGCCGAAATTCAAGAAGGCAGGCGCGGTGGTACTCGGTGTCTCGCGCGACTCGGTGAAGTCGCACGACAACTTCTGCGCCAAGCAGGGCTTCAACTTCCCGCTGGTCAGCGATGGCGACGAAGCGCTGTGCAGCGCCTTCGACGTGATCAGGATGAAGAACATGTACGGCAAGCAGGTACGTGGCATCGAACGCAGCACCTTCCTGATTTCCCCCGACAGCCGCATCGTGCAGTCCTGGCGCAAGGTCAAGGTTGCCGGCCATGCCGATGCCGTTCTCGCCGAACTGAAGGCCTCCCAGTCCAAGTGAGTCCCACTGCCTACTGTGTCTGCCATCACCCTGCCCCGCGGCAGGCCGTGGTGGTTTTTCCCTGTCCGTAACCAGGAATCGACGATGACCCGAGGCAAGCGCATCTACGTGCTGGATACCAACGTGCTGATGCACGATCCCACCGCGCTGTTCAAATTCGAGGAGCACGACGTCTACCTGCCCATGCAGGTGATCGAGGAGCTGGACAACGGCAAGAAGGGCACCTCCGAAGCGAGCCGCAACGCCCGCCAGGTGAGCCGCTTCCTCAACGAGCTGGTGCAGGAATCCGGCCTGGACAACCTGGCCGACGGCATTCCGCTGCAGCGTCCCAATGGCCTGCAGCTGCGCGGCAAGCAGAGCGCCGGCAAGCTGCGCTTCCAGACCAGCCATTTCGACGCCGGCAAGAGCTTCGGCAAGGTCATCCCGGACAACGCCATCCTCGGCGCGATCCTGGCGCTGAAGGAAGAAACCCCGGACCTGCCGGTGGTGTTCGTTTCCAAGGACATCAACCTGCGGATCAAGGCCGCGATCGCCGGCATCGTGTCCGAGGACTACGAGAACGACCGTGCGCTGGACGATTTCAGCCTGCTCTACACCGGCGCCACCGAGCTGCCGGAAGACTTCTGGAAGCGCCACGGCGATGACCTGCGCAGCTGGAGCGACAAGGGCCGCACGCATTACGAAATCCTGGCCCAGGATGGCGAGGAGTGGTACCCGAACCAGTACGTCTACCTGCCTGGCGAAGATGAAGTCGAGCTGCGCGTCAGCCGCGTGGTCGGCGACGGCAAGGTGGTGCTGTCGCTGGTCGATGATTTCCGCCACGGCAGCCACGCCGTGTGGGGCATCAGCGCACGCAACCGCGAGCAGAACTTCGCGCTCAACGCACTGATGGATCCGGAGATCGACTTCGTGACGCTGCTGGGTACCGCCGGCACCGGCAAGACCCTGCTGGCGCTGGCCGCCGGCCTGGCGCAGACGATGGACCAGCAGCGCTACCGCGAGATCATCATGACCCGCGCCACGGTCAGCGTCGGCGAGGACATCGGCTTCCTGCCCGGCACCGAGGAAGAGAAGATGACGCCGTGGATGGGCGCACTGACCGACAACCTGGAAGTGCTCACGCACAACCAGGAAGGCGGCACCTGGGGGCGCCAGGCGACCAACGACCTGCTGGCCAGCCGCATCAAGATCCGCTCGATGAACTTCATGCGCGGCCGCACCTTCCTGTCGCGCTACCTGATCCTGGACGAGGCGCAGAACCTCACCCCGAAGCAGATGAAGACGCTGATCACCCGTGCCGGCCCCGGTACCAAGATCGTCTGCCTGGGCAACGTCGAGCAGATCGACACCCCGTACCTGACCGAGACCACCTCGGGCCTGACCTACGCGGTGGATCGCTTCAAGAACTGGCCGCATAGTGCGCACATCACCCTGCGCCGAGGCGAACGCTCACGCCTGGCCGATTACGCTTCGGAGGTGTTGTGAACCGCTGCACCCGCCTGCTGCTGCCCACGGCTGCGATCGCCCTCGCAGCCGTCCTGGGTGCCTGCACCACCACGCGCGGCCCGGCCAGCGTGCCGACCGCCGAGCGTACCGGCCAATCCTGGGTGGTCACCCGCCCGATCATCGCCGCGCAGGTGCTCGATACCTGCTCGCGCCCCAGTCCCGGCCGCGAGGCCGGGCGGGTCAGTGGTTACTGGGCGCCCAGCCGGCAGCAGATCGACCAGCTGGAAGCGCAGCTGTCGTCGCTGGAATCACAGGTACCGAAGGTGCTGGACTTCGACCGCCAGTACGTCGGCATCGAAAGCGCCGGCAAGCGTCTGATCTACATCAACGCCTTCCATCTGCCCGACGACAGCGGCATCAACCCGGCACGGGAAGCGATCCGCGTCTGTGACGGCGGCACGCAGTTCTGGGGCGCGGTATTCGACCCGGCCAGCAACACCTTCAGCGAGCTGCAGTTCAACGGCGGCTTCGGCGGGCCCTGAGGGGCCCCGCCGATGGGAATACGCCTGCCCACCTGGGTCTGGATTGGCGCGGTCGCGCTCTCGTGCGTGGCCGGCATGGTCAACGTGGTCGGCTTCCTCGGTTTCGAGCACCAGGCGGTCAGCCACATGACCGGCAGCACCAGCCAGCTCGGCATGGCGCTGGCCCAGGGCGACTGGCGCGCAGTCGGCCATCTATGGGGACTGTTGATCGCGTTCTCGCTGGGCGCGATGCTCAGCGGCCTGCTGATCCAGGACAGCGCATTGCAGCTGGGCCGCCGCTACGGCGTCGCGCTGGCGCTGGAATCGGCACTGCTGCTGATGGCCATTCCGCTGTTCGAACAGCATCAGATCTGGGGCGCACTGGCCGCCGCCATGGCCTGCGGCCTGCAGAACGCGATGGCCACCACCTTCAGTGGCGCGGTGGTGCGCACCACCCACCTCAGCGGCATGTTCACCGACCTCGGCATCGGCCTGGGCCACCTGCTGCGTGGACTGCCGCTGCAGGTTCGACGGCTGACCCTCAGCGGCCTGATCATCAGCGGCTTCCTCGGCGGCGGCATCATCGGCGCCTGGTTGTTCATGCGCTGGCAATACGACGCCCTGCTCGCCCCCGCCCTGCTGACCGGCCTGACCGGGCTGGGCTATGTGCTGTACCAGCAGTGGGCGCGTTGGCGGCATTGAGGGCCGCGCTCCAGGGGTCAGATCCCTTTTCCTGCGGAAAAGGGATCTGACCCCATCTCCCGCATCGACGCTACCGTCTTTGCGGTGACCACGGCACAATCGCCGGATGAGCCCGACCACTCCCGTTTCCGCCCTCACCATCGCCGGATCCGACTCCGGCGGTGGCGCCGGCGTCCCCGCCGATCTCAAGGCCTTCGCCGCGCACCGCGTGCATGGCTTGGCCGTGTTCGCTGCACTGACCGCACAGAACACCCGTGGCGTCACCGCCGTGCACGTGCCACCAATCGCATTCCTGCAGGCGCAGATCGAAGCCTGCTTCGATGACTTCGACATCCATGCCGTGAAACTCGGCATGCTGGCCAACGCCGAGGTGATCCATGCGGTCGCCGACGCCCTGGAAAAGCATCGCCCGCCGCACGTGGTGCTGGACCCGGTGATGGTCGCCACCAGCGGCGCCCGCCTGCTGGAGGAAAGTGCGCTCAAGGCCATGCGCGAACGCCTGCTGCCGTTGGCGACGCTGGTTACGCCCAATACCCCGGAAGCAGAACTCCTGATCGGCCGGAAGATCGGCAACGGCGATGACGCCGAACAGGCTGCCTCCGCCCTGCTCGATCTCGGTGCCGGTGCGGTGCTGCTGAAAGGCGGCCACCTGCAGGAAGGCAACCGCGTGATCGATCGCTACTTCGACGGCGTCAGCAGCGAAGAATTCATTCACGCCCGCCTGCCGCTGGACGCACATGGCACAGGCTGCACGCTGGCCTCGGCCATCGCCGCGCAGCTGTGCAACGGCCTGAGCCTGGCCAATGCCTGCGAAGCCGGCATCGACTACGTTGCGCGCGGCCTGCAGCAGGGCTACGCGCCTGGCCGCAGCGAGGTGCTGGTGCTGGATCACTTCGGCGCGGCACCGCACGCATGAGTCTCGCACCGGACGTCGTTGCCGTGCAGTGCACTGATGGCCATCGCTACGAAGTGATCGCCTGCGTGCCCGCACAGCCCATCGTGCGCCTGCTGTGGCTGCCGGCGCTGGGCGTGGCCGCGCGCCACTACCTGCCGCTGGCGCAGGCGCTGGCTGCGAAGGGCGTGGCGGTGTACCTGCATGAGTGGCGCGGCAACGGCAGCAGCTCGCTGCGCCCGTCGCGCACGCAGGACTGGGGCTATCGCGAAGTACTCGAACAGGATCTGCCGGCCAGCCAGGCCGTCCTGGCCGCAGCGGATGACGAAGCCGGCGCCCTGTCCTGGATCATCGGTGGACACAGCCTCGGTGGGCAGCTGGCCTGCGTGCATGCCGGCCGCAACCCGCAGCACTTCAACCGGCTGTGGCTGGCGGCCAGCGGCTCACCGTTCTGGCGTGGCTTCCCACCACCGCGCGGCTGGCTGCTGCCGCTGGTCTACCGCTTCCTGCCGTGGCTCGCGCAGCGCCAGGGCGTGCTGCATGGTCGCCGCCTCGGCTTCGGTGGCACCGAAGCACGCGGACTGATCGCCGACTGGGCGCGCGTGGGCCTGAACAACCACTATGCCGCGGCCGGCATGGACGAAGACCTCGATGCGCAGATGGCGCGCGTGCATGGCAGCGCACAGGCGGTGTTGATGGAACAGGACTGGCTGGCACCGATCGGTTCGATGCAGACGTTGCTGGCGAAACTGCCGAATGTGGCCGCGCAACTGCGCGTGCTGTCCGCGCAGGAACTGGGCACGCGCGCCGACCACTTCGCTTGGCTGAAGGCCCCGAACGCCGTGGCTGACAGCTTTTTCATTCAGTTGGATGAAAATTTTCACAAAACTGTTGACGGTACGCGCCGACATCCGCATAATTCCGCTCCTGTCGCAGGGCGCCCGTAGCTCAGTTGGATAGAGTACCTGGCTACGAACCAGGCGGTCGGGAGTTCGAATCTCTCCGGGCGCACCACTCGACAGGTTTTCAGCATCCGCCGCTGGAAATGCAGTAAAATTAAGCAGTAAGTTGATTGTGTACCGCGCGCCCGTAGCTCAGTTGGATAGAGTACCTGGCTACGAACCAGGCGGTCGGGAGTTCGAATCTCTCCGGGCGCACCATACACAGTCAGCACAACAAGTTTATGTAATTGGCGCCCGTAGCTCAGTTGGATAGAGTACCTGGCTACGAACCAGGCGGTCGGGAGTTCGAATCTCTCCGGGCGCACCATTACACCGAAACAGCAGGCCCCGGCCTGCTGTTTTTTTATGTGTGTTTTTCGGCAGGGCTGCGCCCTGCACCTGCAGATGCTTCAAGCCAAGGCAACGGCAACGGCAACGGCAACAGCAGAAGCTGGCATTCCGTGGGTTGGCGGGGCGACATGGACAGGCAGGACACGCCGTAAACCCATCCATGGGGGCTCGATGGCGGCATCCATGCCGCCAACGGTCCTGCCTGCCCATGCCGCCCCACCTCTGACAGATTTCCGCGATCTGGTAGATCCACGCCATGCGTGGATGACTCCATCGGAATCGAATATTTCGACAATTGATCGAAAAGCATCCACGCATGGCGTGGATCTACCGTGTCGACCAAGGTCGACACCTACCAGAGCAGTACGCCGTTCCGACAGATCGCGGAAAACTGTCGAAGGCGGGGTGGGTCCGGTTGCGGGGGCGTGAGCCGCATGGATGCGGCGACCGAGCTTACATGGACGTACTTGCAGCGACCCCCGCAACCGGACCCACCCCGCCCCCCCCCCACAGGAAACCAGCTTCTGCTGTTGCTGTTGCTGTTGCTGTTGCTGTTGCTGTTGCTCCAGCTCGTAGCGGGTGCAGGGCGCAGCCCTGCCAAACCCCTACCCCCTGGCCATTGCCTGCCACCACTGCGACAGCAGCTCCGGCCTGCGCAGGCGCTCTCGCCACCAGCGCAGTGCGGCACCATCCTCGCCGGTGCGCCAGGCCAGCCAGAAGGTCTCTTCCGGCTTGTGCTCCTCCACCTCACGGATCACCAGCTGGCCACGCGCCACCGCAGCGCGCGCGCACGGCTCGGGCAGGAAACCGAAGCCCACGCCTTCGCACTGCAGCTTCAGCTTGCTGGCCATGTCCGGCACCGTCAGCATCTCCTGCCCCATCAACAGGCCGACCGTGCGCGGCAGCAGCCGTCGCGCCGAATCGGAGACCGCGATCGCGCAGTGTTCGACCAGCTGCTCGCGACCGAGCACACCCGGCACTGCAGCCAACGGATGGTCGGGGGCGACCGCGAACACGAACTCCACCGTGCCCAGCGGCTCGACCACGTAACCGCCGCCGCTGGGACCCTCGCCCGGCGCACCGACCAGCAGGTCGGCACGGCGGTCCAGCAAGGCCTCCCAGGTACCGGACAGGGCCTCGCCGATCAACCGCAGCCGGGTCGGTGCCTCGGCCTCACGAAACGCGGCGATGTCCGGGCCGAGCAGCCAGGTCGGGAACACCGAGTCCACCGCCAGGGTCAGTTCGGTCTCCCAGCCCGACGCCACCCGGCGCACCCGCAGTTCCAGCTCCCGGGCCGCGCGCAGCAGGTGCCGTCCTTCGTCCAGCAGCGCGCGGCCAGCCTCGGTCGGCTCGGCGCGCGGGCCGACCCGGTCGAACAGCTGTACGCCCAGGTCCTCCTCCAGCTTGGCCACGGTGTAGGAGATGGTCGAAGGCACCTTGTGCAGGGCCTTGCCGGCACCGGCGAACGAGCCGCGGCGGTCGATGGCGTCCAGGATCTGCAGGGCATCGAGGCTGAGCTTGAGCATTCGAATTTTTCGATGATGGCTGTCAAAACTATCCGTTTTTCAAACCCCGGCCGCAAGCGGATACTTCTCTCCAACGGGGAAACACGGCAACTACCGCCCCACCCCGCCCCATCGAAACCATCGAACAAGGAGATTCCATCATGCTGCAGATCCGCAAGAGCGCTACCCGTGGCCTGGCCGAGCATGGCTGGCTGTCCTCGCGCCATACCTTCTCCTTCGCCAACTACTACGACCCCCGGTACGTCAGCTTCGGACCGCTGCGGGTGATCAACGAAGACAAGGTGATCGGCGGCCAGGGCTTCGGCACCCACAGCCACAGCAACATGGAGATCGTTTCCTATGTGCTGGGCGGCGCGCTGGAGCACAAGGACTCGATGGGCACCGGCTCGGTGCTGCGCTACGGCGACGTGCAGCGCATGAGCGCCGGCAGCGGTGTCAGCCATAGTGAATTCAACCACTCGGCCGACGAGACCGTGCACTTCCTGCAGATCTGGATCTTCCCGGACGCGGAGAACATCACGCCGTCCTACGAGGAGACCCACTTCGCCCCGGAAACCAAGCGCGGCCAGCTGCGCCTGATCGCCTCGCCGGACGGTGCCGACGGTTCGCTGCGCATCCACCAGGATGCCCGCATCTTCGCCACCATCCTCGATGGCGGCCAGAAGCTGCACCACGCCCTCGGCAACGGCCGTGGCGCCTATGTGCAGGTGGCGCGTGGCCAGCTGCAGGTCAATGGCATCACTCTGGAAGCCGGTGATGCGCTGCAGGTCAGCGACGAAGCGCAGCTGACCCTGGAAAACGGCAACGACGCCGAAGTGCTGGTGTTCGACCTGCCGCTGTAACGACAACGCCCGCGATGCCGAAAAGCATCGCGGGCGTATGTGTAGAGCCGCGTCAGAACCTGTAATTCAAGCTCAACCGCACGTTGCGCGGCTCACCCCAGGTATAGGTGCTGTACCAGCTGAAGATCGTGTAGTACCGCTTGTCCAGCAGGTTGTTGACGTTGAGCGTGGCCGACAGGCGATCGTTGAATTCATAGCGCGCCATTGCATCGAGCAGCCAGTAGGGTTGGGTGCGATGCACCACCTTGGCCTGCGTGGCCGGGTTGGTGATCTCGCCGAAAGTGGAATCCTGCCAGCGCGCACCACCGCCCAGCGTCAGGCCTTTCCAGTCGCCACGCAGGCGATAGCTGGTGTGCAGGCTGAACTGGTTTTCCGGTTCCAGCGTGGTGACCTTGGCACCGGCCTGGCGGGCGATCTTGTGCGAGAACCCACCCTGCACCTGCCAGCCTTCCGCCAGCTGGCCAGACATTTCCAGCTCGTAGCCCTTGGTACGCACGCCCATCAGCGCGCGATAGGCATCCTGACCGTCCGGTGTCTTGCCGCCGGTGGGCTGGGCAAAGTTGTCCTGGTCGAGCTGGAACAGCGCCGCACTGGCGTTGAAGCGCCCATCGAGGAACTCGGCCTTCAGGCCCATCTCGTAGCTGCGGCCTTCCAGCGGATCCAGTGCCTTGCCCTGCTCGTCGCGTTCGCTATGCGGTTTGAAGATGGTGCTGTAGCTGGCGTACACCGAATAGTGCTCACCGAGGTCGTAGACCACACCGGCATACGGCACGAACACGCCGGTCTCGCGCGTGTCCGGCGAGCGGTAGCTGGCCAGGCGGCTGCCCACGATCACCTTCAGTGGATCGGCCACGTCGAAACCGCCGACCACGTACAGGCCGTTCTCACGCGTCACTTCGTTGTTGCTGTAGCTGCGCTGCCACTCCGGCTCGGGAATGTCGCCCTGCCATGCGCGGTAGTCGGGTACTTCTGTCGGGTAGCCCGGCTGCGGCGAGTAGCCGGTATTGGTCCAGCGCTTGCGCGAGGCACTGCCACCGACCACCAACTCATGCTCGCGGCCGAACAGGCCGAAATGACCGCTCAGGTAGAAGTCGGCCGCGTTGCTGACGGTCTTGCCAACGTACTTGCCCAGCCACAACGAAACCCCTTCACCAGTGATCGGATCGGGATTGCCACCGGCCGCCCCCGCCAGCGCCGCGTCGTAGCCGTTGACCTGATGGTTGAGCTGCAGCTTGGCAATCCAGTCATTGCTGAACGTATGTTCCAGTGTGGCGAAACCGGTTCGCACGTACTGGCGCCAGCCACTCCAATGGGTGCCGTTGTTGAACGAACGCGGCATGTCGTTGAAGTTGCCCTGGCTGTCCAGCAGCGGGATGCCACCCCAGGTCGAGCCCTTCGGGTCGCTGTCCATCGTATCGCCCCCCACGGTCAGCAGGGTGCGCTCGCCCAGATCGGCTTCCAGCACCGCGTAGCCCACCTTGCTGGTGCGCTGGTAGAAGTCGAGATTGGAATGCTTGTCCTGCCACGCACCGACCGCGCGGCCGCGGACACGCCCATCGGCGGTCAACGGGCCACCCACATCGATCTCGGCACGATAGTCATCCCAGCGGCCGACACCCAGCGTCGCACTGCCAGCGAAGTCCTTGCCCGGCTTCTTGCGCACCAGGTTGATGGTCGCACCCGGATCGCCCATGCCGGTCAGCAGGCCAGTTGCGCCCTTGAGCACTTCGATGCGGTCATAGATCGCGGTATCGCTGAGCGTGTTGCCCGCCGAATAGGCCGAGTCACGCGACATCGGGATGCCGTCGTACTGGAAGTTCTGCACGGCAAATCCACGTGCGTAGTACTCGGTGCGCTCGCTGTCGTAGGTGACGATGCTGATGCCCGGGGTCACCCGCATCACGTCATCAATGCCGTTCAGGCCAAAGTCGTCCATCTGAGCGCGGGTAATGACGCTGATGGTCTGCGGGGTCTGCCGTGGCGTCAGCACCAGGCGGGTAGCGGTGGCGATGGTGCCGGGCGTGTACGCGCCGCTACCCTCGGTGATGGTGCCGAGCAGGTTGGCGGTGACCTGCACGGTCTGCAGGGTCTGCGATGCCGGGGCCTCGGCGGCCTTGTCCGGCTCGGTGGTGGACTGCGCGGCTGCGATGCCGCTGCTGGCCAGTGCGGTGATCAGCAGGCCCTGGGCAAGCGCCTGCGGCAACGCACGGCGACGCGGCAAGGGGGACGGAATACGGGCATCAGGCACAGACAGCACGACGGGACCTCCACGATCGGGTGGGATCCTCTGGCGGCGGCTGGAGGGAAGACGGGGACGCGGCCGGATGGCCGCAGGCGCAGGAGTGTACTCCCCTGCGCCCCGGCTGTCGTGCGATGTGCTGTGGTGCGGCGCGCTGCCGCAGGCTCAGCCGCCGATGGCGGCGCAGGCCTCCAGGATCAGCGCGGTCACGTCCTTCGGCTGCGAGGCCAGCGAGGCATGGCTGGCATCCAGCTCCAGCAGTCGTTTGGGCTGCATGCGCGTGGCCATGGCCCTCTGGTTCTCCGGCGCGATCATGCGGTCGTGGCGGGACAGCTGGTACCAGCTCGGCCTGTGCTTCCACGCCGGGTCGCTCACCACATCACCGAAGGTGCTGGCCAGCGGTGCCTTCTGGGTCACCGCCATCACCCGGCCCTCGTCTTCGCTCAGATCCTGGCAGAAGCTCTCATGGAACTTGTCCGCACGCAGCCACAGGTAGCCATCGCTGTCCGGTGCCAGGTTCGGCGCCGCCTCCGGCAGGTGCTGCTGGGTAATGCCACCAGGGCTCTCGCCGGCATCAGGCGCGAAAGCGGCGATGTAGACCAGGCCCTTCACGTTGTCCTCGTTGCCAGCCTGGCTGATCACCGCGCCGCCATAGGAGTGACCGACCAGCAGCACCGGCCCGTCGATCTGCCGGATCATTTTCCGGGTGCGTCCTGCATCATCAGCCAACGACGTGAGCGGCAGCTCCACCGCCTGCACACGGTCATGGCCGTTGCGATGCAGTTCCAGGATCACCTTGGCCCAGTGTGCGGCCCCGCCCCAGAAGCCATGGACGAGGAGGATGGTCGGTGTCGTGCTCATGTACAGGTCTCCGGCAGCGGGCGGCGGAATGCCGACCGTGTCGCCACTGTCCGTGGGCGACGTTAATCGCCAGTGACGCGATCGGGTCACTGCAATCGTATGCGTCGCCCGATGTCACGCATGGCACTTGCCGAGCCGTCCTGAAAACGTTTTCATGAACACCCCCTGGAGCTTCGCACCGCGCATGACGCCTTCATCCCCACGTGCCCAACAGCACGCCACCCGTGCCGCCTTCTTCATCCCTGGATTCGCCACCGCCGCATGGGCGCCGATGGTGCCCTACGCCAAGGCCAAGGCCGGGCTGTCCGACGCCAGCCTCGGCGCGGTGCTGCTGTGCCTCGGGCTCGGCTCACTGCTGGCGATGCCACTGGCAGGTGCGCTGACCGGGCGGCTGGGATGCCGCCGGGTGATGGTGATCACCTGCGCGATGATGCTGTGCGCCCTGCCCTTGCTGGTGCTGGCGCCCTCTCCGGTAGCGCTGGGCGCGGCCCTGTTCGTGTTCGGCGCCGGCGTCGGTGCACTGGATTGTGCGATGAACATGCAGGCGGTCGCGGTCGAGCGCGACGCCGGACGCGCGATGATGTCCGGCTTCCACGCCTTCTACAGCATCGGTGGTTTCGTCGGTGCCGGTTGCATGACGGGCCTGCTGATCCTCGGCACTCCACTCTGGCTGGCCGCGCTGGTGTCGGTGGCGGCACTGCTGCTGGTGGCAGTGCTGTCGGCACCGCACTGGCGCCCACAACGGATCCTGCATGAAGGCCCCCTGCTGGCACTGCCGCATGGCGTGGTGCTGTTCATCGGCGTGCTGGCCTTCGTGGTGTTCCTCGCCGAGGGCTCGATGCTGGACTGGAGCGCGGTGTTCCTCGCCGAAGTGCGGCAGGTGCCACGTGACCAGGCCGGTGCCGGCTTCGCACTGTTCACCCTGGCGATGACCGCGATGCGCCTGTTCGGCGACGGCATCGTCGAGCGCCTCGGCCGGACCCGCACCCTGGTCTTCGGCGGCATCACCGCGGCTGCGGGATTCACCCTGGCGACGCTGGTCCCATCGTTCCCGGTGGCGCTGGCCGGCTACGTACTGGTCGGGCTGGGCTGCGCCAACATCGTGCCGGCGCTGTTCTCGATGGCGGGCCAACAGCGGGTGATGCCGGAGAGCATCGCCATCACCGCGGTCACCACGCTGGGGTATGCCGGCATCCTCGCCGGTCCGGCCGCGATCGGCGCACTCGCACACGCCACCAGCCTCGGCTTCGCCTTCCTGTGCGTGGCCGCGTTGCTGCTGGGCGTCGCCGCGTCGGCGCGCTCACTGGCACGACGCCTGCCCTGACAGAAAAAGGGGACGGAGGGGATTAAGTCGTTTCTGGCCCAGGTGTGCGGGAAACGACTTAATCCCCTCCGTCCCCTTTTTTGTTCAACCGCGCGTTGGAGCCTTCACCGGCAGGTTGGTGTCGTGCACCAGCCACTCGGCCTGGGCCGGCAGCTGTGGTGCCGGGCACGCGCTCTGCGGATGGTGCTCGTCGCGCGCCATCCAGTCATCGACCACGCCCGCCAGCAGGTCCAGTCGCAGCGGCAGGGTGATGTGGTCCTCGCCGCGCATCTCGATGTAGTGCGCGCGCGGATTGGCCTGGGCCAGTTCGCGGCCCTGGCTGACCGGAATGTGCTGGTCGCCCTGCCCGTGCAGCAGCAGTACGCAGGCGCGGGTATCGGCCAGCGCGCGCGCCACGTCCACGCGGTCCAGGTCAACATCGATGCGGCGGCTGGCGGCGGCGATCACCTGGTTGATGTCCTGGCCGCCGTAGCGCCAGCGCGCGTACGACGCCACCGCCTGCGCCTTCAGGCCTTCCGGCTGCAGTCCCATCAGGTGCGGGATCATGGTGCGGATCGCCACACCGGCATTGGCGAACGATTCCATCGCCACCACGCCTTCCACCTGGTCGCCCAGCTTGTCGGCGGTGAACACCGCCGTGGCCGCGCCGTAGGACACACCGAACAGGTACAACGGACCGGTCACTTCACCGCGTGCACGCAGCTCACCGATCACATCAACCACGTCATCGGATTCGTAGGTGCCGTATCCGGACGGACCGGCACCGGACTGGCCATGGTTGCGCAGGTCCAGGGTGATCACGCGGTAGCCGGACTCGGCCAGCTGCAGCGACCACGGCAGCATCGAATCACCGTTCATCATCCAGCCGTGCAGCAGCACTACGGTGCCGCGCGGCGTCTGCGCGCGGAACGGCTGCGGCACCGCCAGGCTCAGGCCGGTATCCAGCGGCAGGCCGTTCTCATGGCGCTGCGGCAGGTAGTGGTAACGCGCGCCGTAATCGCCGGGATCGAACACACGCCAGAAGATCGGCACGCCATCGCGGCCCGGCGCGAAGCCATGGCGGTTGGGCAGTTCGGCGATGGCCGCGGCAATGCGCGGGCGATCGAGCAGGGTCGATACGCCACCCGGTGCGATCAGCCGATCGGCGAGTGAGGTGGACGAGGCATTGATGGAGGAGGAGCATGCAGCCAACCACAGGCCGGCGCACGCCAGCAACAGCAGCAGCAGGCGCTTCATATCACGTCATAGGGGTGAATCAGACAGGCTGGGACGTTAACGCCCCGATAGACCGGTCATCTATCGCGCGCGGATGACGGCTTGATGACAGCGCAGGAACGATTCAGCTTGGCGTACAAGCTGTATCCGTTCAGTCATTGATCCGGATCAATGAACGCGCGCGCGGGATTGCCCACAGTGCCGCCATGCGCACCTCGTTCAAGCTCGCCATTGCCCTGGCCGCCATGCTGGCCGCCGCCTACGGCATCGCCCGCACCACGCCCTACTGGTTCGCACCGCGACAGACGGCGCAGGTCGACACCCACGACCCGGCACTGATCGCGCAGGGGCAGTACCTGTCGCGCGCCGCCGACTGCGCCGCCTGCCACACCGCGCCCGGCGGCAAGCCGTTCGCCGGTGGCCTCGGCATGCAGACGCCGATGGGCACGATCTATTCGACCAACATCACGCCCGATCCGGACACCGGCATCGGTGCCTACGACTACGCCGACTTCGAGCGCGCGGTGCGCCGCGGCATCCGTCACGATGGCCAGCCGCTGTATCCGGCGATGCCGTATGCCTCGTATGTGATCGCCAGCGATGCCGAGATCAAGGCGCTGTACGCCTATTTCATGGGCTCGGTGCAGCCGGTGAAGCAGGACAACGCCGACAGCACGATCCCGTGGCCGGCCAGCATGCGCTGGCCACTGGCCTGGTGGCAGCTGCTGTTCGCACGCCCGCGCACGTTCAACCCGGATCCGTCGTTGGATGCCGGCCAGCAGCGCGGCGCCGAACTGGTGGAAGGCCTGGCCCACTGCGGTGCCTGCCACACGCCACGTGGCCTGGCGTTCCAGGAAAAGGCGATGGCCGATGATGGCAGCCGCCAGTTCCTGTCCGGCTCGGTGCTCGAAGGCTGGTACGCGAAGAACCTGCGCAACGAGTCGACCGGCCTCGCCAGCTGGAGCGAGGGCGAGATCGTCGACTTCCTGCGCACCGGACGCACCGATCGCTCCGCGGCCTTCGGTGGCATGGGCGATGTGGTCGAGCACAGCACCCAGTACCTGTCCGACGCCGACCTGCTGGCGATGGCCCGCTACCTGAAACAGCTGCCGGCACGCGAGGGCCGCAACGCACAGTGGTCACCGGGTACCGACACCACCACCGCCGCACTACGCAGTGGCGACTATCGCGTGGCCGGCTCGCTGGCCTATGCCGAGCATTGCCAGGCCTGCCATCGCGCCGACGGCCGCGGCATGCCCCGCATCTACCCGGCCCTGGCCGGCAACTCGATCGTGTTCGCCGATGATCCCAGCTCGCTGGTACAGGTAACCCTGATCGGCGGCCGCACGCCGCATACCGCGCACGACCGCATGGCCTTCACCATGCCCGGCTTCGAGCAGCTGCCGAATGCGCAGCTGGCACAGATCCTGACCTTCATCCGCAGCAGCTGGGGCAACCAGGCCAGTGCAGTGAGCGAGGTCGACGTGGCGCGCATGCGCAGGGTGGTGCGTGACAAGCCGGTGCACTACGTTCCGCAGGAGGCCGCACGATGAAACGTTCGCGCAAACGCTCCCGCCTGCTGGTCGGCAGCGTGGTCACCCTCATGCTGCTGGCCGGTGCCGGCACCCTCGCCTATCGCCATCTGTACCCGGACCTGGATGCTGCCGTAGCCAGCACGATCGATATCCTCGATGCGCAGGGCAAGGTGGTCGGGCACTACCACGCGCCCAGCGCCGAAGAAATCGCCGGGCTGGGCAATGCAGAATCGGTGATGCTTGGACGCCGCATCCTCAACGAGACCGCGCGCCTGCTGCCGGACAACGTCGGCAACGATCTGAACTGCAATTCGTGCCACATGGCCGAGGGCAAGCGACCGTTCGGCAACCACTACTTCAACACCGGCGGCGGCGCCTATCCGCGTTACATGCCGCGTCCGGGCAAGGTGATCGGGCTGACCGAGCGCATCAATGGCTGCCTGCAGCGCTCAATGAACGGCAAGCCGCTACCGAAGGACTCACCGCAGATGCGCGCGATGCTCGACTACATGGCGTGGCTGAGCAGTCCCGTGCCAGACGGTGCAAAGGTGGCCGCCCCCAGCGAGGGCCCCATCGACAGCACGCTGACCCCGGACCCGATCCGTGGCCAGGCGCTGTACGCCGTGCAGTGTGCCGCCTGCCATGGCGACAACGGCGAAGGCCGGCGCGATGCCAGCGGTGATATCGCCTTCCCGCCACTGTGGGGCGACCACAGCTTCAACATCGGCGCCGGCATGGCGCGCCTGTACAAGGCGGCCGGTTTCGTCAAGCACAACATGCCGCCGGCGGTGACCCGCGAGCCACCACTGGGTCAGCAGGTGATGCCCGACCAGGATGCGGTGGACATCGCCAGCTACTTCATCAACCAGCCGCGGCCGGACTTCGCCAACAAGAGCAAGGACTGGCCGCGCGACCCGAAACCCAAGGACGCGCGGTACTGAGGAGGGCGTGGTTCAGCGCTTGACCAGCTCGACCCGGCGATTGCGCGCTTTGCCTTGCTCGCTGCCATTGTCGGCTACCGGCCTGTCGGCACCGAAGCCGGCCGCCTGCAGGCGGTCGGCGGCGATGCCCTTGGCGGTCAACGCCGCCACCACCGACCGGGCCCGATCCTCGGACAAGCTGCGGTTGTGCGCGGCCGCGCCACTGTTGTCGGTGTGGCCTTCAATCGACAGTTTCAGCGACGGGTCGGCACGGAGCAGGTCCAGCACCTGCGCCAGTTGCGGTTCGGACGTCGGCAGGATCTGCGCCTTGTCGGTAGCGAAGTTGACCTGGATCGCCACGCGGCCGTCGCTGTCCAGCTTCTTCTTCAACGCATCGGCCGGCAGCAGCGCCGCCGTCTGGGTGAAGCCTTTGCGCTCGACCACGACCCAGCCTGCGCTGAGGTATTCCAGGCGAGCATGCACCCACACCTGGCGGCCATCAGCCAGATCGACGCGATAGACCACGGTGTCGTAGTTGTCCCAGCTGTAGCTGGCCGCGTTGCCGTAGGACGACTGCACCTGCTTCGACACGCCCTCGGCCGCCTCGTGCGGGATGCGCCCCTCGAACACCTTGGTGCCGTTGACCTGGGCCATCATCGCCTCAAGGTTGCGGCGTACTTCATGCATCGAGTATTCGCGCTCGCCCTTGTCGAAATCGGCAGCGAAGGTGCGGCCCTCGACCGGTTCGAAGTGATCTCCGGTCCAGAACGGGAAGGCATCGAAATCACGCTGCTCGGGCGTGTTGCGCTCACGATAGCCGGCCGGCAGGGACAGGTGCGGGAAACTGTCCGACCACTGCGCGGTGGCCTTGAACGGAACGTCATCCACGACCACCAGACCGGCGCCGTTGCTGTCCACCGCCAGCTGCACCCACACGGTGCGGTTGGCCTGGCGCAGCACATAGACGGTGGTGGGTGCGTCCTGTTCACCGTTCACCGCATCGATGAAGCCACCACCGATCTCGCCTTCCAGTTGCCGGCCGTAGTAGATGTCGCGCAGCAGCTTGCCTTCAAAGACCTTGCGGCCGCCAGCGGCGGTGATCACACCGTCGAAGTTGCGCTGTACTTCCAGCGCGGAGAACGCCTTGTCGGGGGCCGCCTCACTGTCGGTCACGATGCGTGCCGACCAGCTCGGACCTTCCACCCAATGCACACCCTCGCCCATCCGGAACGGGAAGCGCGCCCAGGCGCGCGGGTGCGGGGCGTTCTGCGGCGCGTAGCCCTGCGGCAGGCTGAAGAACGGCAGTCCGCCCAGCGCGGTATCGCTCAGCGGCACGCTGCTGGTGTCGAACGGCACCAGCGGCACCGGCTTGCCATCGCGGTCGGTGAGTGCGGTGCCGTCGGCCGCTGCCAATGAACCCGCCGGCGCTGCCGCCGCGGCGGCGCTCTCGCCTGCAGCCGATGGCGGCGGTGCGGCCGCCTGTTCGCCTGCCGGCGTCCGGTTGCACCCTGCCAGCAGCACCAGTGCTGCGCCCCCCAGCCAGATCCTCGACCGCTTCTGCATCGCCACCACCTCAGCTCCATTGAAGCGCCGAGCATAACCGAAGGCCGTGACCGTCCCCACAGTGCCATCGTTCGTGCGCCGCCACGTCATGCCGATGTCATTGCCGCTGCCGACACTCCAGAGCTTCCCCCTTTTGAAGGTCCGGTTTCGATGCGAACGATTGCGCGCTTTCCCCGTGTCTCGCTGCTTGCCCTGCTGATCGCCCCCGCACTGGACGCCCTGGCCGACGCACCGCAGGGCGATACGGGCGAAGCGCGCAGCAGCGATGCACGCACCCTCGACCAGGTCCAGGTGATCGGCCAGGCCACCAGCTACGCCAAGACCTCGGTACGCGCGGAGACGCTGAACCGGCAGACCGTGATGAGCAGCGTCAACGACGCGCTCAACGAAGTGCCCGGCGTGGTGGTCAGCGAGGCCGATGCCACCGGTTCGTCGGTGTGGGGTACGCAGATCAGCATGCGCGGCTTCGTGACCAACCGTGACACCCAGCAGATCGGCACCACCATCGACGGCCTGCCCAATGGCGGCTCCGGCTACGGCGGCGGCTCGCTCGCCAACCGCTACATCGACACCCTGGACCTGGAGACGGTGGAAGTCAGCCAGGGCACCGCCGACATCTCCTCGCGCTCGAACGAGGCGCTGGGTGGCACGCTCAACTTCCTCACCAGCGACCCACTGCAGGACAGCCGCCTGCGCTTCGTCGTCGGTGCCGGTGACAACGAGGCACGCAAGTACTACGTACGCTACGACACCGGCCTGCTCGGCGGCCACACCCGCGCCTGGGTCAGCGCCTCATCGGCACGCGTGCACGACTGGATCGACGGCAGCGGCAAGACCAGCAACGACCACATCGCCGGCAAGTTCATCACCGAGCTGGATCGCTGGACGCTGACCGGCTACCTGTCCTACAACGATGCCGACGAGCCCGAGTACACCAGCGTCTCGCCGAAGGGCTTCGCCACCAATCCGGACCGCGACAACCTGGTCGGCACCCTCACCGGCATCCCCTACCTGGACCAGAACTACCGCTCCGGTTCGCGCGCGCTGCGCGAGAACACCTTCGGCTACCTGCGCGCGGCCTTCGACGGCGGCAACGGCTTCAAGGCCTCGGTGGCGGCTTACGGGCACCGCATGGAAGGTCGTGGCGACTGGCTGCCACCGTACCTGGCGCAGGTCAGCAATGATGGTGCCGGTCGCCCCGAGTCGGAGTACATCGGTGGAAAGACCGTGTATGGCGGCAGCAACCGCGGCCAGATCTTCTTCGTCAATCCCGACGGCAGCGCCGCGCAGCGCCTGGCCAGCTGCACGCCGCGGCTGGGCTTCACTGCCGAGTACGATCCGAACTGCTATGCCGGCAACGTACTGGGCGCGCAGTCGTATCGCCACACCCACTACGACAACGACCGCATGGGCGTGACCGCCGACGTCGAATGGCGGCAGACCTTCGGTGCGGTCGACAACACGATCCGCGGCGGCCTGTGGGTGGAGAAGCTGGACCGCTCGGCGCGCCGCGACTGGCACCGCCTGCTCAACGTCGGCCAGGACATCGCCTTCGATCACCAGCCGTACTGGGTGCAGTTCGAGGACAAGTACAAGGTTGACGAGCAGATGTACTACGTCGAGGACGTGGCCCGCTTCGGGCCGTTCAGCGCACGCCTGGGCGTGAAGCAGTTCTTCGTCGACCAGTCGCGCCGCCGCGTGATCGGTGCCAGCGAGCACGTCAAATCCGATTCCAGGTCCGATCCGCTGCTGTCCACCGGCTTCACCTGGGCGCCCGGCATGGAAGGCATGGAGCTGTTCGCTGGCTTCTCGCAGAACTTCGCCGCCATTCCCTCCGGCGTGCTCGGCGAGACCGACCCGCAGCGCTTCCGCAACGTCGAGCCGGAGACCGCCGACAACATCGAAGTGGGCATGCGCATCAGCCGCTGGCCGCTGACCGCCTCGGTCACCCTGTACAACATCAAGTTCGATAACCGCATCGTCTACCTGCCGGCCGGCTTCGTCAGCGGCATCGACTACCTCGGCGAGACCGACGGTGTCTACGAGAACTTCGGCGGCGTGGAAAGCAACGGCCTGGAGGCGGCGTTCGGCTATGGCTGGGACAACGGCTGGCGCCTCAACGCCGCCTATACCTACAACCGCTCCAAGTACCTGGGCAGTGGCGATGCCGCACGTGATACCCAGCTGGGCATCGTCGACGGTGCCAAGGTGATCGGCCAGCCCGAGCAGACCCTGGTGCTGTCGGCCGACTGGCAGGGCGAAAACTGGAACTTCGGCCTGTCCGGTCGCTACCTGGGCACGCGCTACCTCGATGCCGCCAACGTCAACAAGCTGCCTTCGGCCACCGTGTTCAACGCCAATATCGGCTTCGACCTGCAGGGCCTGTCGCCGCGCCTGAAGGGCATGGGTGCCAACCTGGTGGTGAGCAACCTCACCGACAAGCGGTATCTTGCAGGGGTGGACGGCCGCGACAACGCCTTCATCGGCGCCCCGCGCACTGTCGGCATCTCCTTCCGTGTGGACCTGTGAGTGAGCCCGTGACTGATATCGGCCGACGCCGGTTGTTGCAGGCCGGCGTTGCCGCCGGCCTTTCCCCGCTGCTGCCCAGCATCGCCCGGGCCGCAGCGATCGCCCCCGCCGCGCAGACGCGCAGCCTCGAAGACCTGCAGCACATCGTGGTGTTCATGCAGGAGAACCGCTCGTTCGACCACTACTTCGGCACGCTGCCGGGCGTACGGGGTTTCGGCGATCGCTTCGTGGCTCCCGCGCCGGCACTGCAGGCCGGCGGCCGCACGCGCAGCCTGTGGCTGCAACCCGATGCCAGCGGCAAGCGTGCGATCGCACCATTCCCGCTGGATACCGCTGCGCACTTCGGCTACATGCGGGTGGAGGGCACGCCGCACACCTGGCCGGATGCACAACGGGCCTGGGACCACGGACGCATGGGGCAATGGCCGAAGGCCAAGCAGAACCACTCGATGGGCTACTTCCAGCGCAGCGACCTGCCCTTCCAGTTCGCCCTGGCCGATGCCTTCACCATCTGCGACGCCTACCACTGCGCGATGCAGGCCGGAACCAACCCGAACCGGGTGTTCCTGTGGACCGGTCACAATGATGCACACGCGCGTGCTGGCGGCCCGGTGATCGCCAACTCGCACGACAACTTCCCCGAGCACGGCGGGCATCCGGCGTCGTATCGCTGGACCAGCTATGTCGAACGCCTGCAGAAGGCGGGTGTGTCCTGGCAGATCTACCAGGACATGGCCGACAACTTCACCGACAACCCGCTGGCGGGTTTCGAGGCGTTCCGCCAGGCCTACCGCGCTGCGCCGGGGCATGACCCGCAGCTGCGCGCACGTGGCGTCAGCACCCGTGGCCTGGCGCAGCTGCGCCAGGACGTGGTCGATGGGCGTCTGCCGCAGGTCAGCTTCATCATTGCCGACGCGGCCGGCAGCGAGCATCCCGGCCCCTCCAGCCCGGCCCAGGGCGCGGCCTATACCGCACGCGTGCTGGATGCACTGACCGCCGATCCGGAGGTGTGGAGCCGCACCGCCCTGCTGCTGATGTTCGACGAGAACGACGGCTTCTTCGACCACATGCCGCCACCGGCACCGCCGTCACCGATAAACGGTGGCTGGGCGGGTGCGTCTTCGGTCAGTACCGAAGGCGAGTACCACCGCCATCCGGCACCGGGCGACGAGAAGTACGACGCCGCCGAGCTGCGCGGCCGCCCCTATGGGCTGGGTCCGCGCGTGCCGCTGTACGTGATCTCGCCATGGAGCCGCGGTGGCTGGGTCGATTCGCAGGTGTACGACCACACCTCGGTCATACGGCTGATCGAACGCCGCTTCGGCGTGGCCGCACCGGATATCTCACCCTGGCGCCGTGCGGTCTGCGGAGACCTGAGCAACGCCTTCGACTTCGCCCAGCGCGATACCCGTCCGTTCGTACGCGGCCTGCCCGACGTGAGCGCGGTGGCCGCACGTGCCGCCGCCCTGCCGGGACGCACCGTGCCGACGTTGCCGGAGGGGCTGGAACCGGCACAACAGGAACGTGGCGTACGCCCGGCGCGTGCCCTGCCCTATCGGCCGCAGGCATCGATTGCCGCGATCGACACAACGGGCGTGGAACTGGTGTTGTCCTGCGAAGGTGCGGCGGCGGTCCTGCATGTCTACGATCGGCTGCGGCTGGGTGCGGTGCCACGCCGCTATACACTGGTACCGGGCACAGCACTGCAGGAGCGCTGGCCGCTGGATGTACACGGTCGCTACGACCTTTGGCTGCTGGGCCCGAATGGCTTCCACCGCCATTTCCAGGGGGCGACCAAGGCACCTGCCGTGCAGGCCATGGTTGAACATGCTGGCAGCCAGCTGCGGCTGCACCTGCGCAATCTGGGTGACAGCGCACAGCAAGTGCGCGTGCAAGCCGGTGCCTATGCCGGGCACATGCCCGAGCAGACGCTGGCACTGCCCGCGCATGCAGAGACGTCGTTGGCGTGGGATGCAACGCCTACCGCCGGCTGGTATGACCTGCAGGTCAGCGCAGGTGAGAGTGTGCTGCGCCTCGCGGGCCGTGCCGAGGATGGGCGTCCTGGCACCAGTGACCCGGCGATGGGCAGCGAACCACTGCGGTTCGAGCACGATTGAGCCGCTCCGCCCTTGTAGAGTCGAGCCATGCTCGACTGCTTTTTCCGGTCAATGATCGAAGAACGATCGAAAAGCAGTCGAGCATGGCTCGACTCTACAAGGGGGCGTGCCTGATCAGGCCTCCTGCAGCCCCGGCCGACCGTGCTCCACCGCATAGCGCTTCCAGCTCTCCAGTGCGCCATCTGGCTGCATCACGGTATCCAGCGTTTTCATGTCGCCGATCCACGCATCACGGGTGACATCGCACAGCACATAGCCACGCTTGTCGGTGGTCGTCCTTAGATAAGGGCTGTGCGCGAGCTGATTCCTTGCGTACGCATCCACGCCCTGGCCGTCGGCCCCCGAAGTGATCGAAGTGGCGAGGAACTCACTGGAGACCACGCCTGAATCACGATGGTCCTGCACCAGGTCGCTGGCGTAATGCCGGTGCGCGTCGCCACACGCCGTCACCACGTTGCCGAATCCGACCTTCTGGATGTGATCGAGCAGGCGCCGGCGGCTGTCCAGATAGCCCGACCATTGGTCGTCGGACGACTGCACCATCCCGTCCTTCTCGCGCATGTAGTTGCCCAACGCCACCTGGTGGGCAATGGTGTGCCAGCGCGGTGCGGCATCGGCCAGGCCGTCGAACAGCCAGCGCTCCTGCTTCGCACCCACAATGCTGCGCTCCGGCGATTCCACCTCCTCGCGCAGCGCCATGTTTACCTGCTTGCTGCGGTACTGGCGTGTGTCGAGCAGGTGCAGGTCCATCAGCGTGCCATAGCGTGCGCGCCGGTACATCTGCATGTGGCCATCGCGCGGGAACGCCGAACGGCGCAGTGGCATGTTCTCGTAGTAGGCCTGGAACGCCTGTGCACGGCGCAGCAGGAACACTTCGCTGGGCGTATCGTCCTGGTCTTCGGCGCCGGCCCAGTTGTTGTCCACTTCATGGTCATCGAAGGTGACGAACCACGGCGCCGACGCATGCGCGGCCTGCAGGTCGGCATCGCTCTTGTACTGGGCGTAGCGGCGACGGTAGTCGTCCAGCGTGTAGGTCTGCGGCCCGACATGATTGCGCAGGTTGGTGAACGGCTGGCCGTTCATTTTCCGCAGGCCCGGCTGGCTTTCGCCTTCGTAGATGTAATCACCGTAGTGGAAGACGAAATCCAGCGGTTCCTCGGCAATGCGCCGCCACGCGGTGTAGTGGCCTTCTTCGTAGTGCTGGCAACCGGCCACCGCAAAACGCACGCGATCCACTGCGGCCGTGGCTGCGGGCAGCGTGCGGGTGCAACCGACCGCACTGGCGTGGCCGCCTACGGTGAAGCGGTACCAGTAAGGCCGTGCGGGCGCCAACCCACCCAGCTCCACGTGCACGGCGTGACCGAGTTCGGGATGCGCCATCGCCGAACCCTGGCGTACCACCTTGCGCATGCCCTCGTCCGCGGCCAGCTGCCATTCGACCACCATCGGCCGGGTCGGCATGCCACCGCCGAACACCAGCGGCTCGGTCGCCAGCCGTGTCCACAGCACCATGCCATCGGCCGAAGGATCACCCGAGGCCACGCCCAGGGTGAACGGCGTGCTGGCGAACCGCGGCGACGCCAGCAGGTTGCGCGGGTTCAGCGCGGCGGCATCGGTCTGTGCGGCCAGCGCGTGCGCCGTGCCCATCCACGCGCCGGCAGCGGACAGGCCGGCCAGGGCCAGGAATCGCCTGCGATTGATCGTATCCACGGCTGCGCCCTCAGTTGTAGATGATGTGGAAGTAGAAGAAGCGGCCGTAGTCGTCGATCTCGGTACGGAAGCGCCCATTCGGACCGGTGCTGTAGGTCGGCTGCGTGTTGAACAGGTTCTTGGCCTCGTACTTCAGCGTCACGTGCCTGCTGACCTTGTGGCTGAAGGCCATGTTGAAGGTCATGTACGGGTCGTAGTACGAATCCAGCCATTGGGTATCACCAAAGTCGACCAGCATCCGGCTGCGGTAGGTACCAGACAGACGCAGCTGCGCGCTCTTCCACGGCATGCGCCAGATCACCGAGCCGTTGAGCGACCAGTCCGGCTGGTACAACAGACGGTCCAGGCGACGCTCGGTACCATCACTGATCCGGTAGTTGGTCTGGCCTTCCAGCCGCGTCGCGTTGAAGTACATGTCGAAGCGCTGGCGGCCCCACTGCAGGTTGCGGTTGGCGACCGCGAACTCGACGCCGCGCAGCCTGGACTCATCGGTGTTCATCGGCTGGGTGACCCGGTAGCGCGTGTCACCCACGTTCTCGAAGGTGGTCAGGGTGTAGATGTCGTCCTTGATCACCTTGTCGAACAGCGCGATCGAGACCAGGCCGTTATTGCCATTGAAGTACAGGTCCCACGCCAGGTCGATGTTGGTGGAACGTCGCGGCTGCAGGTTGACGTTGCCCTGCTTGATCGTGCAGAAGCCCCTGCCCTCCTCGTCATCGCCACAGCTGGTGCTGGTGGCCTGGGCGATGTTGCTCGGCGTCGGCCGGCCCAGCGTGCGGCTGGCGGAGAAGCGCAGGCGCTGGTCCTCGGTGAGCTTGAACGTCGCATTCAATGACGGCAGCAGGTTGTTGTAGCCGCCGCTCGCCTTGCGGAAAGCAGAGGTATAGGTGGTGCCGCCATCGTCGCTGAACGGGCTGTAGGCATCGAAGCGCGTGTGGTCGTAGCGCAGGCCGCCGATCAGCAGCAGCCGGTCCCAGGCGTAGTGCGCGGATACATAGGCATTGGTGATGTCCTCCACGTACTTGTAGTCGCTGGTGAAGTTGGCATTGGGATAGGCCGCGTTGTTGCTGCCCAGCCTCGGTGCCAGCTCCTCGTTCCACTTGCGGTTGTCGATCAGCGGGAAGCCCGGCACGCTGCCCAGCAGGGTCGAACCCGGGTACAGGTAATCGTTCAGCGTCGCACTGCTCTTGTAGTAGTCGAAGTCGATGTCCTGCCAGATCTTCAGGTGACGGTACTCGGCACCGGCGGCCAGGCCAAAGCCACGCGCATCGGCGTCGATGTTGTAGCTGAAGTCGGCACGCAGGTTGTCGATGCTCTCCTTGGCGTCGCGCGGCGAGACATAGGCCTGTGCCGGGTTGAGCTTGAACGCCGAGCTGGTCAGCAGGCTGGAATCGGAAACCGCCACCGCATTGGGAAAGCCGTGGCTGTCGTTCTCGTAATCGACGAGCAGGTTGCTCGGGTAGGCGCGTACCCCCCAGTAGACCTGGCTGTTGTGGAAGGTCTCTTCGGTGTGGCCACCGCGCAGGGTCAGCCGCGAGCGGTCACCCAGGTCCCAGTTGAAGCTGGCGATGGCACCGCGGTTGTTGCGGTCCCAGCGGTCGTGGCGGTTCTTGATGTAGATGCTGTTGATCTGGGTGGTGCCGCTGTCTTCGGTCTGGTTGCGGATCGGAAACTTGGCATTGCCATACAGATCGGTCTTGTTCATCGTCGAGTTCTCGTAGAACCGGTACGAGTACAGCAGCAGCGACGCGTAGAACGGATCGTCCGACGGCTTCCATTCCAGCTTGGCCGAGCCACCGAAGTTGGTGATGAAGTTGGTGTAGGTGCCAGTGCTGAAATTGCCGGGCGCACGCAGCCCGTTCCAGCCCTTGGCCTCGTCCGGCCCGGTGCTGCCGTCGGTGAGGTACTTGCCGGCGTCGTTGTAGTAGTAGTTCGACTCCACCCAGCGCTTGACGCTGTTGCGCGAACGCTGCTCATAGCGCGCTACCGCAACAAGGCCGAATTCCTGGTCCGCGCCGAACTGGTTGGAGAACACCATCTTGGCGCTCTTGCCGAAGTGACCCAGGGTCTCGTGGTTGCCACCGGCGCTGCGCTCGACATTGGTCTCGGCCGTGGAATAGATGCCAGCCACATCGGCGAACACGTACTTGCCGGACCGGTCGAAGGCACTGCGGCTGATGATGTCGATCACGCCGCCGATCGCATCCGGCGCCTGCTCCGCGCTGAAGCTCTTGTAGATGTCGGTGCGGGTGCCGATGTCGCTGGGAATCAGCTGCAAGTTGTTCATGCGCTCACCGGAGCCACTTCCACCCACGCTGGCAATCGCGATGCCATCGATGGTGGTGTAGTTGAGGTTGGCCTGCACGCCACGCACCGTCACGTAACGGGGCTCACCGGCATCCTCCACGGCACTCAGGCCCGGCGCGGCCATCAGGCTTTCGGCCAGCGTCTCGTCGCCGTAGCTGTCCATCTCGTCGTAGACCACCGAATCCTTGATCACCGGCGAGGTCTTCTTCTGGTCGATCACCTCGTGCGCGGCAATCACCTTCACCGTGCCCAGGGTCGGCGCCACCATCGCCTCGGCCTCGCGCGGCTTCGGCGCGGCCGGCTTCGGTTCGTTGCGTGCCGGTGCCGGATCGATGGCGATGACATTGCCATCCACCACGGTGTAGCCCAGGCCGGTCCCTGCCAGCAGCGCGTCCAGCGCCTGCTTGACGGTGGCACCGCGCGGCACCGCCCCGGCCATGCGGGCATCGCCGCTGGCCGAGTACAGGAACTGCACGCCGGAACTGCGCGACAACTGCTCCAGCGCGCGCGCCAGCGGCTGCGCCGCGATCGGGGTAGCCACTCGCGCCTCCAGCCCTTCGCTACCGGCCGCGAAAGCCGACGGTACGCTGCACGGAGACAGGGCGAGGATGATCGACAGGTAAAGCGTGTTGCGCATCACGGGTCCTTGGAAGAGAGAAAGCAGCAGGTGCCGCTGTGCATCTCGACAGCGGCTTCTCCCATGTAAGAGCCCGCTTCCACCGAAGTGGAGAACGCGGATTCGATGAATCTTTTCTGACAGTGCACGGCCGCGCCGCCCTCAGCGACTGCCGACCCGCACCGTGTCCCCTTCGCGCCTCACCACGAAACGCGGGTCGCGTTCGAGGAAGGCCTGCAGCGCACCGATGCGATGCGCATCCAGGCTGCCGGACAACCGCGCCGACGCCGCACCTTCATCCAGCACCCGCACCTGCACCTGGTTGTGGCGGTTGAAGGCGGCGGCCACCTCATCCAGCCGCTCGTCCAGGAAAGAGACCTTGCGTTGCTGCCAGTCCAGCAGCATCGACAGCGGCACATCCAACGACTCCACGGCATGGCTGCGCGCGTCGACCTGCACCACCTGGCCTTTGCCCAGCTGTGCAAGACGCCGCGCATCCGCACCCTGGCTCCATACTTCCACCTCGCCGGAAACCACACCGATGCGGGTGCCCTGCAGCCGTCGCGACACGTCGAACACCGTGCCGATATCGCGGATCTGCAACCCGTTCACCTGCACTTCGAACGGGCGCCGATCGCGTGCGATGTCGAACGTCGCCTCGCCCTGCAGCAGTTCCGCCTTGCGGCTGAACCCGCCCATGCGCACCCGCAGGCGGCTGTCCGCGTTCAGCCGCACCCGGGTCTGGTCGGGCAGCACCAGGTCACGCAGTTCACCATGGTCGGCGCTGTACAGCTGCTCGGTGGGCATCAGCTGCGGTACCAGGCCCACGCCGAGCAGGGCGATACAGGCTGCGGCAGCCGCCCCCCACCAACGCGTGCGACGGCTGTGCGGCGCACTGCGCAGCGGGGCCTGTGCGTGTCCGAACAGCGGCACGACCTTGGCAGCGGCCTGCTGTGGCGGCACCGGCGCCTCTTCAGCCAATGCCGATTGCAGCGCCTCACCAACCTGCCGGTGCAGTGCGAGGGCGTGCATATAGGCGCGCACATGCTCCGGCGAGCGCTTCATCCAGTCCAGCAACGCAACCCGCTCGGCGTCGCCCAGCACGCCCTCGCGATTGCGCTGGAACCAGTCCATGGCCTCGCTGGCGATCGCGTCGTCGGCCGCACCCGATGGATTCCGTTTCATGTGAGCTCCCTGGCGCCCAGCGCCTTCCTGCAGGCTTCCAGCCCCTTGCCGATATGCTTGCGCACCATGTGCACCGACACCTGCAACTGTTGGCTGATTGCCGGGCAGTCCAGCCCGTCGCGGTAATGCAGCTCCATCACCCGCCGCGTGGTGGCCGGCAGCCGTGCGATGGTGGTGCGGATATCGTTCCAGCGCTGCGCGCGCTCGAATTCGCCTTCGACGTCTTCTTCGCTCTTCAGCACTTCGGCCAGGAGATCGACGTCCTCCAGCGGCGGCAGCGACGAACGCGCGCGCGCGTGCTCGCGCGCCAGGTTGGCCGCCACGGTGAACAGGTAGGCTTCCGGGTTCTCGACCGCGTCGGCATGCTCACCGGTGCTGCGCAGCAGCCGCAGGTAAACCTCCTGCGCCAGATCCTCGGCATCTTCGCTGGCAGAACCACGGCGCAGGAAGAAGCCGCGCAGCAGCCGCCGCCGCAGCGCATAGCTCTTCTCCCAGATCCTCACGCTGTTCACGGCCGGCCAACCACCCCAAGGCTGGAAAGCACCGCAGGGTGACGGTCATCGATGACAGTGGCGTTTCAACTGCCGGCACGCAGCCGCTAGAATGCCGCCCCTGCAGTTTCCAGCAGCCGGCACAAGGAGTGCCCCGCAATGAACGCACGCACCGCCATCAACACCCTCAGCAGCCTGCTGTTCCTGCTGCTGGTCGCACACACCACCGCCTACCAGCAGCAGATGTGGCCGCCCAGCCGGGTCGTCCACGTGCATCCGGTGGTCGTCGCCCTCGCCTACGCGCTGGGCCTGCTCACCCTGCTGCTGTGGATCGGAGGACGCCGCTTGCCGGAACGCTGCCAGCAGCTCTCGGGCTGGCTGCCGATCGTGGCCTGGTGCCTGCTGGGCATTGGTGTGGCGGTCATCCCGATGTTCTTCCCGGGCCTGTCACCGGCCTGATCAGCGGCCGCACCCAGCACGCCCGCCCATGATACGGCGCGCCGTGCCAACCCTTGCTTGCCAGAGACCCAAGCCGGGCCCGCCTATCGAAGCCGGGGGGCCGGGCCTACGCTTGTCTTCTCGGTGACCGCGACGGTCGCCCTTCGCGTCACGGCTCCGCCGTTGCGACCCCGCTCCAGTGCTGTGCGCCCTGCCGGTGTTGTCGCCCAGGCAGAAGTCCGACCGGCGCCCTCTGGAGACAGTCATGAACCAAGCGCTCATTCCCTTCGATACCGATCCGCTGGAAACCCGCGAGTGGCGTGAATCACTGGAAGCGGTGATGCAGACCGGTGGCCGGCCGCGCGCGCACTACCTGATCGACCAGCTCAGCGAGCTGGATGCGCAGCAGCACGGCGACCTGCATACCCGTGCATGGACCGCTTACGTCAACACCATCCCGCCCGAGCGCCAGCCGGCCTACCCGGGTGACCTGGCCATCGAGCGCCGCCTGAATGCGATGATCCGCTGGAACGCGATGGTGATGGTGCTGCGTGCCGGCAAGCATTCCAACGTCGGCGGCCACATCGCCACCTACCAGTCGGCGGCAGTGCTGTACGACGTGGGCTTCGATCATTTCTTCCGTGGCCGTACCGACACCTTCGACGGCGACATGATCTACATCCAGGGCCACTCCGCGCCGGGCATCTATGGCCGCGCGTACGTGGAAGGCCGCATCGATCCGGCGCGCATGGACAACTTCCGCCGCGAAGCCGGTCGCGAAGGCCTGTCCTCGTATCCACACCCGCGATTGATGCCGGAGTTCTGGCAGTTCCCCACCGTGTCGATGGGGCTGGGCCCGCTGACCGCCGCCTACCAGGCGCGCTACATGCGCTACCTGGAATACCGCGGCCTGAAAGAACACCAGGGCCGCAAGGTCTGGGCCTTCCTCGGCGACGGCGAGATGGACCAGCCCGAGTCGCTGGCGGCGATCTCGCTGGCCGGCCGCGAGCGGCTGGACAACATCGTGTTCGTGGTCAACTGCAACCTGCAGCGCCTGGACGGTCCGGTGCGCGGCAACGCCAAGGTCATCCAGGAACTGGAAGGCACCTTCCGCGCGGCCGGCTGGAACGTGATCAAGCTGATCTGGGGCAGCGGCTGGGACGACCTGCTGGCCCGCGACCACAGCGGCCTGCTGCGCCAGCGCATGATGGAATGCGTGGACGGCGACTACCAGACCTTCAAGTCGCAGAACGGTGCCTACGTGCGCGAGCACTTCTTCGGCCGTTACCCTGAACTGCTGGAGCTGGTCGCGCACATGAGCGACGACGATATCTGGGCGCTGGCGCGTGGTGGCCATGATCCGCAGAAGGTGTACGCCGCCTACCAGCAGGCAGTGAACACCAGCGGCCGGCCCACCGTGATCCTGGCCAAGACGGTCAAGGGTTTCGGCATGGGTGAAGCCGGTGAAGGCCAGAACATCAACCATCAGCTGAAGAAGATGAGCGCCGACGCGGTGCGCGCCTTCCGCGACCGCTTCAACCTGCCGGTCAGCGACGACCAGCTGGAGGACATGCCGTACCTGCGCCCGGAACCGGGCAGCGCCGAAGCCATCTACTTCGCCGAGCGCCGCCGCATCCAGGGCGGGCAACTGCCCGCGCGCCTGGCCAAGGTCGATCCGCTGCCGCTGCCGCCGCTGTCGATCTTCAACACCCAGCTGCAGGGCAGCGGCGATCGCGGCCAATCCACCACCATGGGCTTCGTGCGCATCCTCACCAGCCTGCTGAAGGACGCAGAGCTGGGAAAACTGGTCATTCCGATCGTGCCCGATGAATCGCGCACCTTCGGCATGGAAGGCCTGTTCCGCCAGATCGGCATCCATTCGTACCTCGGCCAGCTGTATACCCCGCAGGATGCCGGCCAACTGAGCTACTACAAGGAAGCCAAGGACGGCCAGATCCTGCAGGAAGGCATCAACGAATCCGGCGCGATCTGCTCGTGGATCGCCGCCGGCACCGCCTACAGCAACCACGGCCTGGCGACGATCCCGTTCTACATCTTCTACTCGATGTTCGGCCTGCAGCGCGTCGGTGACCTGGCCTGGGCCGCCGCCGATGCGCGCACCCGTGGCTTCCTGCTGGGTGCCACCTCCGGCCGCACCACGCTGATGGGCGAAGGCCTGCAGCATGACGACGGCCACAGCCACGTGCTGTCGTCGGTGATCCCAAGCTGTGTGTCCTACGACCCGACCTACAACTACGAGCTGGCGGTGATCATCCACGACGGTCTGCGCCGCATGTACGTCGAGCAGGAAGACATCTACTACTACATCACCGTACTCAACGAGAACTATCCGCAGCCGGCGCTGCCCGAGGGCGCCGAGGCCGGCATCCTGAAGGGCCTGTACCTGCTGCACCCGGCGGCCGCCGACAGCGACTCGCAGCCACGCGTGCAGCTGATGGGCAGCGGTTCGATCCTGCGCGAAGTGGAAGCCGCGGCAGAACTGCTGCAGCAGGACTTCGGCATCGCCAGCGATGTATGGAGCGCGACCAGCCTGACCGAACTGCGCCGCAATGGCCTGGCCGCCGAGCGCTGGAACCTGCTGCATCCGGCCGAGGAGCCCCGCGTGCCCTACGTGCAGCAGTGCCTGCAGGGCCATGAAGGCCCGGTGGTGGTGGCCACCGACTACATGAAGATCGTCGGCGACCAGATCCGTCCCTTCATCAACGACCGCCGCTTCACCGCCTTGGGCACCGATGGCTTCGGCCGCTCCGACACGCGTGAGTCGCTGCGCACGTTCTTCGAAGTGGATCGTCACTTCATCGTGCTGGCCGCCCTGAAGTCGCTGGCCGACGAAGGGCGCATCGAGCGCTCGCGGGTGCAGGAGGCCATCGACAAGTACGGCATCGACACCGGCAAGCGCGACCCGGCCGCGGTGTAAGGCTGCAGCATTCACCACGCCCGTTCTGCGGGCGTGGTGAACGCAGCATCGCTACGGCATCCGCTTGAACAGATTGGTCTGCAGGATCGGCGTACCGTCGTGGCTGTAGAACGCCTTGGTCTCGGTCATCGTCGAGCGGTCAGCCGCCACGGTATAGATACGGGTGGAGGCCGGCGTGCCGTGGTCCACCAGCTGCATCACCAGGGTGTTCGGCGCCGGCAGTTTCAGGTTGGCCTTGTCCGCGCCATAGGTGCCGGACAGGGCGCCCGGCGTGCCATCCAGGGCCAGCGTGCCGTCGGATTTCATGGTCTTGCCGTCGTGCAGGACGATGTCCACATGTGAACTCCAACGCCCCGCACCGGCGTCCTTGAACTCCAGCACCACCTGCTTCGGGCGCTGCGCCTCGGGCAACGCAGACGTAGCGATATCCAGCGACCAGCGCCCCAGCAGCGGTGAGGGCGCCCCCTCCTCTGCCAGCGCCGTAACGGCGGGGAGTGAAAGCGCAGACAACAACACAGCGGACAACAGCTTCATACGTGGCTCCGTTCCGGTGAAGAAGACTCTGCGTGAGGCGTTGTGGGGCGCAGCAGGGGGAATGCTGCGCGCCTGCGGCGTGTGCTGCAAGCCACTCGCTGAATGGCCGACCTCGCACCATGTCAGGCCGCTGTCACACAGGGGTAGTAGAACGATGCCGGATCTCCGGCAATCCTTCCCATACACGGCGTTGAACGCGCAGCCCTCGCCACGGCACCTCTATGCCGCCGGCCACTTCGCCCGCACTCTGGTCTGGTCGTTCGTGGACCTGGCACTCGGCTTCTACCTGCACGCGCGGCTGGGACTATCGGCTGCCCACACCGGCCAGCTGCTGGCGATCTCCCTGGCCTACAGCAGCGTTCTCGACCTGCTGCTGGCCGCCGTATTCACCCGCCTTCGCAACCAGCAGCGCCTCGCCTTGCGCCTGCAGCTGGTCGGCGGCCTCGGTACCGCGGCCAGCGCCTGCCTGCTGTTCAGTCCGAGCACCGCGACCGAGCCCGCCTTCCTGCCGCTGCTGGCCGCCTCGCTCTTATTCCGTACCTGCTATGCGGTTTACGACGTGGCCCAGAATGCATTGACTTCGCTGTTGCCCCGCGACGAGAACGAGGCCATGCGCTACGTTTCCGCTCGCGCGGTAGTGGTACCGATCTCCAAGCTGTGCATCGCTGCAGCACTGTTCGGCGTGGTCGGTGCACCTGAATCTGCAGGCAGTGGCAGCGCACTGCTGATCTGCATGATCATCGGCATCCTGATCGCGGCCGCCGCGCTTCCCCTGACCTGCGTCGCCACGCCCGCACAGCCCGCCACAACCAGCAGGCCCGTTGCCGGCGCCTTGCCGCTGACGGCACTGCTGCCGGTTCTGCTGGCCGCAGCGGCAGAGACGGCGCTGGTGGGCCTGGCCGGGCGCCTGTTTCCCTTTGCCGACCAGGGCGCAGCGCTGACCTTCGCCATGGTCGCGGGCATGGTGGTCGCGCCTTGGCTCCATCTGCGCCTGCGCCCCCCGCTGTGCAGCGAGACAGGCCTGATCGCGCTGATGTCGGTGCTGGCCATCGCTGCCGTCTGCGTTTACCAGGCCAAGCCCTCCCTGCCTGTAGCGATTGCGTGTGCCGCTGTCCATGGGGCGGCGGTGGCCAGTGTCGGCCTGGTGCTGTGGCGGCGCACCGCGCTGATCGCCCGTCGTCATGCCGCCCGCAGCGGGCGCGAGGATGACCTCAGTTGTTTTGCGCTGCTCACTGGAACCATGAAACTGTCCATCGCGGCTTCTTCATTGCTGCTGGGCGAGGTGCTACCCGGCATACAGGCAGGCGATCTGGACACCTCGGTCGCGCTGGTTTCGCTGGTCGCCGTCGGCAGCCTGCTTTCGCTGGCCGCATTGGCGTGGCCCATGCCAGCGGCACGCACCGAGGGCCAGCGCCCGTGAGCCTGGCCCCGACGTCGCGGCTGCGCCGCAAACCACTGATCGCCCTGGATGCCGACCACAAACGCATCATCTGGCTGCTGCGCACGATGGGTGCGATTCCCCGCATCACCATCGCCCACCAGCTGGGCATGCACAACGGCGCATTGACCCGCCTGGCGCGTGAACTGTTGATGCTGGAAGTGATCGAGGAACAGGGACAACTGTCCGATGGCCAACGGGGGCGTCCATCGGTGCCACTGGCACTGTCCGGGCGGGGTGGCTATGCCGCCGGTGCCACGGTGCACCCCGGTTGGCTGGAGATCGCGCTGGTGGATTTTGCCGGCCAGGTCATCGCCCGCGATGCAACCGCATTCGACAGCGCGGATCCACGCGACTTCGTGCACGCGGTGGACCAGCGCCTGCGCAGCCTCACCAGCCGCACCGGGCTCATGCGCGCCCGTTTCCTCGGCCTCGGCGTGGCGGTCCCCGGGCCCGTGGTCGAAACCGGTCCGGCACGCCGGCACGCAGTGGACTGGCTGCGTGGCTGGCGCGATATCGACAACGACCAGTTCTTCGAAGACTACTTCGGCTTCCCGGTCTGGGTGGAGAACGATGCGACCCTGGCGGCGCTGGCGGAGTACTACGACAGCGGACTGATCCGCGACTGCGCGTCGGCGCTGCTGCTGTATGTCGGCCACGGCGTGGGCGGTGGCGTGATCCATCGACGTGATGTGATGCGCGGTGAATTCGGCAATGCCGGGGATATCGGTCGCCTGTTCCGCATGGACGCGCCGCGCCCCTCGGGCATCGACCTGCTGGCCACGTTGCGCGACGCCGGCGCTGGGATTCCATCGCTGTTCGAACTGGAGGCCTGCCTGCACACCCATGCCGGCATCATCAATGCCTGGGCAGAACGCGCGGGCAACCAGCTGGGCGTGGCGGCCAATACCGGTGTGGCATGGCTCGATCCTGGCGCCGTGATCCTGTCCGGCTCACTGCCGAGGCAGGTGCTGGAAGTGTTGGGGCAACACCTGCAGCAACCGGCACGCTGGAGCAGTGCGCTTGACAGCCTGCGCCTGCCGCAGGTGCATGTGTCACGGCTGGGAGGATCCGCGGTATCGGTGGGCGCGGCGCTGCTGCCGATCCATCAGCTGGGCGCCGACGCCATCGCTTAATTGTTTATTTCCGCCGAAGTAAACAATTCCGTCATCGCCCGGACCTACCGTGCAGCGGTCCCCCTTCCCTGCATGGCCGCCCTCCGATGAACATCAGCCCCCTGGTCCTGGGCATCTCCCTGGCCCTGATCTCCCTGCACGGCAGCGCGTCTGCGCAGGACGCCCCCGTCCAGAACAAGGACAGCGCCGACGCTGCAACGCTGGATGCGGTGGTGGTCACCGGTGCGGCACGCACCCAGCGTCGCTTCGATGCGTCCTTCGCCGTCAATTCACTCAGCCGCGAAGACGTGCAGAAGCTCGCACCGAAAAGCTACGCCGACCTGCTCGGCTCGGTTCCCGGCATCCATGTCGAGGCCACCGGCGGCGAGGTGCAGAACATCACCCGGCTGCGCGGCATTCCCACCGATCGTGGCTTCATCGCCTTCCAGCAGGACGGCCTGCCGCTCTACCAGGAGCTGGATGGCCACTTCTTCAATTCCGGCGACGGCATGAACCGGTTCGACGTGATGAACCAACGGGTGGAGATCGTACGTGGGGGCCCGGCGCCCATCTACGCGAGCAGCGGCGGCGCCATCGTCAACAACATCCTGGCCGAAGGCTCGGAAGAGACCCACGGCAAGGCGCAGCTGACCATCGGCGATACCGGGCTGTACCGCGGCGAGATGTACCAGTCCGGCGCGCTGGGCAAGGACACCTTCTACGCCGTCGGTGGCTTCCTGCGCCAGCACGATGGCTACCGCGACAACGGCTTCCCGAACGACAAGGGCGGGCAGATCCGCGGCAACATCAAGCACTACTTCGACGACACCAGCTGGTTCAAGGTCAGCGGCACCTTCGTTGACGACCACAATACGTTCTACCTGCCGATCCCGGTCGCCGACCCTCGCAATCCCAGCGTGTCGCTGGATCCGTACATCGACTACTTCGACGGTACGCTGAACTCGCCGTCGCTGCGCAGCGTCAACCTGAAGTACCTCGATGGCGGCGGTGTCCTGCAGGGCATGAACCGCGACCTGGCCGATGGCCGCCACATGCGCTTCGGCAACATCGGCTTCCAGTACGAGAACACCGCCAGCGATTGGACGATCTCGCTGAAAACCGGCTACACCAAGGGCCGCAATACCTTCGACGCGCTGTACTCGACCACCAACCCGGTCGACGCACGCACTTTCGCCAACGGCTATCTGGGCGCGGCCCGCAGCGCCTTCGGTGCCGGCGTCGCGCGGATGGGCTACGCACTGGCCGGCAGCAATGGCACCAGCGCCTACGATCCCTACGCCGACTCCGGCCTGGTGATCTCGGCCCAGTACCGCGCCGCTGATTCGGACTTCTACTCCGGCCAGGCCGACTTCAGTGCGACACGGCTGTTTGAAACGGCCTGGGGCAGCCACGACCTGAACATCGGTGCGTACACCGCCTTCTTCGGCACCACGTCCTTCAGCCTGTACCAGGACATGCTGATGGAGATGCGCGGCAAGCCACGCCTGCTGGATCTGGTCGCCTACGGCAACGATGGCACGCCGCTGGGATATGTCACCGACAAGGGCACGCTGCGCTATACCACCACCCTCAATCGCGGCAAGGTCGATGCCCGCATGTTCGCGGTCTACGCCAATGACACGTGGGCACTGACGGACCGCTTCAAGCTTGATGCCGGTATCCGCCATGAACGCTACCGCTATGAAGGCTATGCGGAGCAGACCGCCCAGGTCGACCTCGGCGATCGCAGCACACTGGCCGACAACACCACACGCCGGTTCACCGGCGTCGTCCAGAACCATCGCCTGAATCCGTCCGCCACCAACTGGACGGTCGGTGCGAACTTCGACTTCACCCCTGCAGTGGGCGCCTACGCCCGCGTGTCGCACATGGAGATCGTTCCCAATTCGTCGGTGGCGCGCTCGATCGATCCGACCATCGTGCAGACCCAGCTGGACCAGTACGAGCTGGGCCTGAAGGCGGCTTTTGGCCGGTCCTACCTGTACCTGACCGCGTTCTATACGAAGTTCGATCCACTCAACGCGTCCTTCGTTGCCTTCAATCCGACGACCGGCCGCAATGACCAGTCGGTGCCCTTCATCGGTACCGCCGTCTCCAAGGGCATCGAACTGGATGGCCTGTTCCGACCGCTGGACTGGTTCAGCATCGCCGGTTCGATCACGGTCAGCGATCCGCAGTACGACAGCCTGCAGAACGATTCCGGTGCCGATCCGGCGGCGGTCAATGGCAAGCAGATCGTTCGCGAACCCAAGCTCTACGGCAACCTGCGACCGACTTTCAGTTTCCAGCACGGCCAGGACCAGTTCGAGACCTGGCTGCGCTATGACGTAGTCGGCAAGTCCTACGTCGATCTGTTCAACCAGACAGCGCTGCCTGCCTACCAGACCCTGGGCCTGGGCGTTTCATGGAAGCGCGGCAACTGGGGCGCACAGCTGGTGGGCGACAACCTGACCAATGAAAAGGGGCTCACCGAGGGCAACACCCGCACCGACGCCCTGGCCGGACAGGGTTCGGCCGAGGCAATCTATGGACGGCCGCTGTTCGGCCGCAACGTCCGCCTGATGGTCAGCAGGAGCTGGTGATGCATCGACGATTGAGCTTGTCCCTCGCCCTGCTTGCCACGGCAGCGCTGCCGCTTGCGGCGGCCGCTGACGACCACGACAGCACGGCACTGGCCGGGCGCTTGTTTCCAACCCTGGTGCAGCTGAAGCACGACGCACTGCCCGCCCCTGCGCGCGCCCTCATGGTCGAACGCACCCAGCGCATGACTGGCTGCCGGACGGCGGCCTGCACACTTGAGGCGGCACACTGGACGCCGGCGCAGGCAGGCCTGCTGACCACCGCGGTTCCGGCACGCGCCGATGCCATCGAAAGAGAGCTTGCGGGCCTCAACAACATCCTCTCCGTCTACGGCCACGGCCAGCCGCCCCGCTACGACGCCATCGACGGCCCGGTCGGTGCGGCGGGCAGCACGCGACTGGCCGGCGATGTTGCCATTGCCATGCAGATGAGCGAAGTGGACGCCAGCGCGGCCTACACCGCATTCGATCGCAGCATCGCGGTGGCGGTGGGCCTGCTCGATGCCAATGATCGCCTCGACGCGATCCGCTTCGAGCCCATCAACGCGGGAATGAACGCCGCGCCATTCGCGCGCGCGCGGCAGCTCGATTGGTCCGCGCATCCGTACACATCGATCATCGTGCTTGGGCAGGGCCCGGACGAGCTGACCACCCCGCTCAGCGCTGGCAGCAAGCTGCGCCTGAAGGCCGCTGCGCAGCGCTATGCGGCGGGCGATGCACCTTTCATCATCGTCTCCGGTGGCGCCGTGCATCCACGCGGCACCCGCAGCGTCGAAGCGGTGCAGATGCGCGAAGCGCTGATCGCGCGCTTCGGCATTCCCGCAGATGCGATCATCATCGAACCGTATGCCCGCCACACCACCACCAACCTGCGCAATGCAGCCCGGCTGCTGGCGGCCCTGCAGGCACCGCCGCGGCAACCGGCACTGGTGGTGAGCAGTCCGTCGCATATCGATTCGGTCGCCAGCAGCGGGTTCAGTGACCGCAACCGCCGTGAGCTGGGCTACGTTCCCGGCAAGGTCGGTTCACGCATTTCAGCGTACGCGATCACCTTCGTGCCAGCGCCCGAATCACTTCGCATCGACCCGATGGATCCACTGGATCCCTGAACCTCGCCACTGCCGCCTCAATAGCCGACCTTCAGCGTGAACATCACGTTTCGCGGCGCGCCGTACCAGCCCTGGTTGTAGAAGCCGATCTGCGAGTAGTAGTGGCGGTCAAACAGGTTGTTGATGTTGACCGCCGCCGACACATTGGAACTGAACTGGTAGCGCGCCATCAGGTTCACCAGCGCGTAGCTGGGCTGCTCCACCGGCACCCGGCGATTCCCGGGCGCGGTGGCGGTCTGGTACATGCGGTTCTGCCAGTCCACGCCACCGCCGATCGTCAGCCGGTCCCAGGCACCCGGCAGCCGCCAGGTGGTGAACAGCTTGAACAGGCTGCGCGGCTTGGCAGTGTTGATCGCACGGCCCTGCGCGTCCTGCGCGATGAAGGTGGTGAAGCTGGTGCCCAGGCTCCAGCCCGGCAGCGGCTCGCCGGCCAGTTCCAGCTCCAGGCCGTCCACGGTTGCGCCCTTCACCGCGCGGTAGGCCGCTTGTGTGCTGCCTTCAACCAACCCACCGGTGGCTTCGGCCAGGTTGTCCTGTTGGGTGCGGAACAACGCCGCCGACGCATTCAAGCGTTCCTGCAGCCAGCTGCCCTTGAGGCCCAGCTCGTAGCTGCGGCCGCTGACCGGGTCGAGGATCTGTCCGGATTCATTGCGGTTGTTCTGCGGCTTGAAGATGCCGGTGTAGCTGGCGTACACGCTGCTGTAGCCGTTGAGGTCCCAGACCACGCCTGCATACGGTACGAACTCGTTGCGGTAGCGGTACTTCCGCTTGGCGCCGAAGTAGACCTGATCGGTCTCCCAGTTGCTCAGGCGGGCACCGACGATCACGTGCAGCGGATCGGCCAGCGACAAGCGCGCCACCGCGTAGGCACCGCTCTGATGGTTGTCCAGGTCATCGGCCTGGGTCTTGCTGCTGGCCCACGTCGGCTCCGGCGTGCCCGGCCCGTGCCAGTCCAGATAGCTGGCCAACGGCGGCAGCGGCGCCAGCGCGCGGTACTGGCCGAGCGCGATCTCGTCACGCGAACGCGACCAGCCGATGGACGCCGTGTGCTGGCGGCCGAACAGCTGGAACGGACCGGTCAGGCTGGCGCTGATCGCTTCGCGGCGCACCGGACCGTCGTAGCGGGTGAAGCTGTTGCCAGTGGGCATCGCCCCGGTCACCGGATCGGGATAGCCGCCCCGGTAGAGATGCTTCATCTCCATGTCGGTATGCGAGCGGCTGTAGGACACGCGTGCCTGCCAGTCGTTACCGAAGCGATGGTTGAAGTCGAAGAAGCCGTTGCGGGTATCGGTGGTCATCCGTGCCCACGGCGCGGTGGCCGATACCGAGCGGTCGAAGCGGGTACGCGTGCCGTCGGCGTTGAACAACGCGAAGCCGCTGCCGAAGCCACGGTTGTCGCTGCCCTGGTAGGAGATACCGGCGATCAATCCGGTGTCCTCGCCCAGATCCACACTGACCACGCCGTAGAGTGTCCTTGCGGTGCTGTCCAGGCCGGCGGTGTAGCTGTCACCCTCTGCGTGCGCGGCCACCAGGCGACCACGCACGCGTCCTTCCCGGCTCAACGGGCTGGACACATCCGCCCACGCGCGCCGTGCGTCCCAGCTGCCGAGGCTGATGCCACCACTGGCAGCGAACTCGCGCAGCGGGCGCTTGCGCACATAGTTCACCGCCGCCGAGGGATTGCCGGCGCCGGTCATCAGGCCATTGGCACCGCGCACGATCTCGATGCGGTCGTACACCACCATGTCCAGGTTGTTCTCGCCGAAGTTCCATGGCGACAACACCGGCATCACCACGCCATCGAACTGGTAGTTGTCGATGTCGAAGCCGCGTGCGGAGAACGAATAGCGGTTGGCGTCGCTGCGCGTGACCGAGATGCCGGGTGCGGTCGCCAGGGCATCGGCGGTGCTGAGCAGGCCACGGTCCTCGATCTGCTGGCGGGTGACCACGCTGACGGATTGCGGGGTCTGCCGCGAGGTCAGTGACAGCCCGGTCGCCGTGCCCATCGAATCGGTGGTGTACGAACGCGACGTTTCGGTGCTGCCATCAAGGTCGGCAGTGACCTGCACGGTCGGGAGCTGGGAGGTCGTCGCGGCAGGGGCGCGTTCGGCGGCGTGGGCAGCGTTGAACAGCGCCAGGGTCGTGCCGATGGCGGTAGCCAGGGCACACGGGCGGAAGCAGGCAGGCATGGGAGATCCAGCGGGAAGGAAAGGCTGGATGAGAATTATTGTCATTTGAGCGTGAGCACACGTATGCGCGGACGCAGCAGGCGTATGCGCACTGCCGACGATGGCCCGGACTCAGCGAAGCTCGCTGGGTGCGATGCCGTAGCGCGCGCGGAATGCGGTCGCGAAATTGGTGGCGTGCCGGTAGCCGACGAAATGCGCGGCCTGCTGCACGCTGCAGCCTTGCCGCAGCTGCTCGCAGGCCAACTGCAGGCGCCGCTCGCGCAGCCAAGCGAACACCGAACACCGGTGCACCTGCTGGAACTTCAGCCGCAGGCTGCTCGAGCTCATGCAGGCCAGGCGCGCCAGATCCTCCAGGCTGTGGTCGGCGGCCGGCGCCGCCTGCAGGCAGTCGATCACCCGCTGCAGCATGCGGCGATCACGTGCTGAAACGCGCAGGTCGGGCGATGCCTCCGGTGCCGGCGCGCCCAGCGCCATGGCCAGCATCTGCAGGCCAATGCCTTCGCACAAAAGTGCATGCATTGCGCCCTGCCAGGTGCCCGACAACACCTGGTCGGCGGCGTGCTCGAGATGCCCGGGCACCTGCCAGCTGCGCAGCTGCTGGCCACCGCTGCGATGCGCGGCGGATAGCAGTTCGGTGATGATCGGATCGTCCAGCTCGGCCGGTGCGTCCAGCGAGACATTCAGGCTGCGCATCCGTTGGCCCGCTGGGTGTATCGCGGTCATCGGCGTAGCGTCGGCCCGCACCATCGCGCCAGCGCCCGGACCCATGCCGATCACCGCCTGCCCCGCCAGGCGCGCACCTGCGCGGCCCTCCAGCATCACGATTGCCGAGAAGGCAGGCGGCGACTCGGACGTGGCCTCGAACGGCTGGCGTGCGATCACGTCCGATAGCGCCAGATGGACGCCCGGACGCAGGCGACGCTGCTCGACCCTGCCCTGCACCACGCAATCCTCGCCCGACAGATCGGAAGCCGCCCGCGCAGGCAGCCGATAGCGGAAGCCGCTGCTGCGGCCCAGGCGGTCGAGGTCGGCCAGGGTGAGGCTGTGCATGGTGCGCCCGTGAAGAATCACCCGCCATTCTCATATGAGAACCGTTCTCATATCCAGTCCCGATGGCAAGGCCCAATCCGCCCTTGTCGATACAAATAGTTACGTTATAACATTTCACATCAACTTCACGGATCGTGTCATGCGCCGCCATCTCCTTGCTGCAGCCATTCTGTTCGCCGTCCACACCGCCCAGGCCGCGAACGAACCCACCCTTCCCACCCTCCAGGTCCAGGCCTCCCAACCCTCGCGCATCGACAGCCGGGTCACCGTCGACAATCCGCAGGCACAGAATCGCACCCTCGGCGGCCTGCTCGAACACGTCTCCGGTGTGCAGAGCAGCGCCTTCGGGCCGAACGCGGGCGCCCCGGTCATCCGCAGCCTCAGTGGCAACCGCGTGCAGATCCTGCAGGACGGCCAGTCGATTCTGGGCATGAACGCGATCAGCGGCGACATCAACATCCCGTTCGATCCGCTGTTCGTACGCAGTGTCACCGTCAACAAGTCTTCCGACACCGTGCGCTACGGCGGCAATGCGATCGGTGGCAGCGTGGAGATCGACTCGGGCCTGATCTCGCGCAGCATGGAAGACAAGGACCAGTCGATGGAACTGGTCCTGCGCAAGGGCTTCAACGCGGCCGACGCGCAGGGCTTCCGCATGAACTTCAACAACCAGCGCAACGTGTCCACCAACCTGCAGGTGTCGCGCCAGCGGATCTCGCACTACGACATCCCCGGCAACAGCAAGGCCAGCGTCTGCAACACCAGGCTGTTCCCGGCCGGCGGGGGCGTCAATTCGGCACTGGCCGACGCCTGCCAGAAAGAGGCGCGCGTCCAGCAGCTCTACAACAAGGCCTCGCAGCCGTACATCGACCAGTTCATGACCGAGAACCCGGACTGGGCCGATGGTGATTTCTCCTTCTACACCAACAATCCGACGTCGGTCTGGCAGCGCCGCACCTACATCAATCCGGTCAACCCGGCCTACGTGCCCGGCACGCCGTCGTATGTGCAGAAGCAGATCAACAACGATGTGACGCCCGACTACCATCACCGGCTGGGCAACAGCTATGCGCGCAACAGTCAGGTGGCCTTCGGCTCGACCCTGTTCTTCGACCGTGGCTACGTGGGTGTCAGCATTGATGCCAAGGACAGCGAGTACGGCGTTCCAGGCTTCTCGATGCAGAACCTGTCGTTCGGTTCCAACTATGCCGATGGCCTGCCGGTGGGCGTGGTGATCAAGCAACAGCGCTACGCGCTGGAAGCCCTGCTGCGTGATCCACTACCGTGGTTCGAGCGCGCGGAACTCCGCGTTTCCAAGCTGGACAACACCTCAGGCGAGCGGCTGGGCGCCACCAAGGCCAACGACTACGATTTCGAGAGCACCCAGGCCGAGCTGCTGCTCAGCCATCAACGCATCGGCCCGCTCAGCGGCCTGCTCGGTTTCAGCCATCAGTCGCGTGATGTCACCGGCAGTGGTTCTCAGCGCTACCTGCCGGACGTGGACACCCGCAGCAATGCGGTGTTCCTGAAGGAAACGCTCGACTTCGGCTGGGCCACCTTCGATGCCGGCGTGCGTCACGAGCGCATCGACCACAAGCTGCAGCCCAGCCGCTTCAAGACCGCGCGCAATGCCGCCAACACCAAACTGCAGGACCGTGACTACCGGCTCAACAGCTACAGCCTGGGATCGTATGTCGAGCTCGGTCCGTTGTTCGCGGCCAAGGTGCGCTACTCGTCCTCGCAGCGCGCACCGGAGATCAACGAGCTGTATGCGAGCAATGCTCACTATTCGGTGATGACCCAGGAAGAAGGCAACCAGAACCTCGAACCGGAGCGCGCGAAAAACCTGGAACTGACCGGCCTGTTCCACCTCGGTGGTTTCGAGCTGTCCGCCACCGCGTACCGGATGAAGTACGAGAATTATCTCTACCTCGGCTACTCCGGCCTGCAGACCGCCAACCGCCTGCCACTGAAGTACTGGAAGCAGACCGACACCACGGTGAAGGGCTTCGAGATCGATGCTTCGCAGGCATTGGACCTGGGCCGCTTCGGCACGTTGAATGTGTCCGCCTTCGCCGACCTGGTGAAGAACAAGGCCGACCGCCCCGATTCGCTGCGTGCCCACAATGACGGCGAGTACCTGCCGAACATGCCGACCAACCGCTACGGTGCCAACCTGCAATGGCAGCGCGAGGGCTGGAAGGCGCAGCTGTCCAGCACCTACTACGACACGCAGAAGTACCTCGGCCGCAACGTGAGCGAGGAAGTGCCGCTGGATGCGTTCAACCTGGTCGACCTGCAGGTCAGTCGCGAACTGCCGGTACGCAACAGCTACATCGCCGGCGTGGAGGTGTTCGTCAACGGCAGCAACCTGCTCAATGAAGAAGCACGGCCGCACAATTCGCCGTTGAAGTACATCGCACCGTTGCCCGGGCGGGGCTTCCAGGTGGGTGTGACGGTGAAGCTCTGACAACCGGATGCATCGGTATACGCCTGCAGGCAGACGGCCTGCAGGCGTCGTCCATCGCACCCCCTGCGTGGTTGCGCCACGCTCCCCGGTTGATTCACCATCGGCAGAAAAGGAGAGCGTGATGAATTGGAAGCATGCGGTTTCACTGGCGCTGTTGTTGTCCGTTTCATCAGGCGCAAGTGCTGCGTCTGCGATCACCTACGACAAGGATGGCCGCTACGGCTATTCGATGAACCAATCTTCCCTCACCACTGCGATGCAGCAGTCGCTGCACTACTGCGCAGCGCGATCGCGCAATTGCGGTCAGTCCGCCAGCACCAGCAGCGAAGGCTATTCGGCCATAGCGACCGGCACGATTGCGTTGGGCTTTGCACTGGGTGAGAAGACCGCGGACGCCGCGCAGCGGAAGGCCGAAAGAATGTGCAGGGAACGTGCCAACGATTGCACGCTTGCCTTGCTGTGGCGGGAAACCCCACCTCGCTATCTTGAACCGCCACAGCTGCCTGGTGCGCCCGCTCCGGCACCAGCGGCGACGCCCGCGCCCATGCCAACGCCTGCCACCCGCACCGATCAGCCAGGATAGTCAGCTCCACGCCGGCTGTACTTTCGAGTGTCGGATAAAGAAAAACGCCTGCAGATCGAGGATCTGCAGGCGCTTCTTTGTATCTGGCGGAGTGAGAGGGATTCGAACCCTCGATAGAGCTTTTGACCCTATACTCCCTTAGCAGGGGAGCCCCTTCGGCCACTCGGGCATCACTCCGGGGTTTTCTCCGCGTCTGGTGCGTTGCACCTCAGCGGGGCGTGAATCATAACGTTAATCGAGTGCGAAGGTAAAGCGTTATTCGGCAGAATTTTCGCTACCGGTGCCACCGGCTTCGTCACCGCGCTGGATGCGCTGATAGATCTCTTCGCGATGCACAGCGACGTCCTTCGGCGCGGTGATGCCGATACGCACCTGGTTACCCTTGACGCCAAGCACGGTGACGCTCACCGAGTCTCCGATCATCAGGGTTTCGCCGACGCGGCGAGTCAGGATCAACATTTTTGTAAGTCTCCATGGAACCGTGTGGAAGGGTATCCCCCACCGGCTTGACGCTCCGTCAAGAAGCGCTACCACGACAAAGGGAAAAGATTCGCAATGGTACCGTCAGCCGTCCCGCTCCTACAAGGAGGGGGACGGCCAGGTTCATCACAGGCGGGGGCTGACCCATTCGACGACTGCAGCCAGCGCAGTGGCAAGGGCGGGCCCGTCCTCGCCACCACCCTGGGCGAGGTCCGGGCGTCCGCCGCCCTTGCCCCCGATCTGACCGGCGATATGGGACAACAGTTCCCCGGCCTTGACCTTGCCCATTGCGCTGCCGTTCACACCCGCGACCAGGGCGGCCTTGCCGTCCTGGGCGCCGGCCAGCACGATCACCGCATCGCCCAGCTGCTGCTTCAGGCGGTCCATGGCGTCACGCAGGGCCTTGGCATCGAAGCCCTCCAGGCGGGCAGCCAGCACCTTCACGCCGGCAACCTCGACCGCCTGGCCGGACAGATCGGCCGTGGCACCGGCGGCAACCTTGGCCTTCACGGCTTCCAGTTCGCGCTCCAGCTGCTTCTGGCGCTGGCCGAGGGCACGGATCTTCTCGACCACGTCGGCAGCGCTGCCGCCGAGCAGATCGGCGGCTTCGGCCAGGCGAGCCTCTTCGGCGTCCACGTAGTCCAGGGCGCCCTGGCCGGTGACCGCTTCGATACGGCGCACGCCAGCGGAGACACCGCCCTCGGAGGTGATCTTGAACAGGCCGATGTCGCCGGTGCGGTTGACGTGGGTACCGCCGCACAGCTCGGTGGAGTAGTCACCCATCTTCAGCACGCGCACGTGTTCGCCGTACTTCTCGCCGAACAGAGCCATCGCGCCAAAGTCCAGCGCTTCCTGCATGCCCATGGTGTGCACTTCGGCGGCGTTGTTGGCACGCACCTGCTGGTTGACCTTGCGCTCGATCACCGCCAACTCTTCCACACTGATCGGCTGGAAGTGCGAGAAGTCGAAACGCAGGCGGTCCGGCGCGACCAGCGAGCCCTTCTGCTGCACGTGGGTGCCGAGCACTTCGCGCAGGGCGGCGTGCAGCAGGTGGGTGGCAGAGTGGTTGAGGATGGTGGCGCCACGGCGCTCGCCATCGACCTGGCCGGACAGCACATCACCGACCTTCAGGCCGCCTTCGGACAGGGTGCCGACGTGGCCATGGAACTGGCCGGCGAACTTCTGGGTGTCTTCCACCACCAGGCGCACGCCGTTGCCGGTGAGCACGCCGGTGTCGCCGACCTGGCCGCCGGACTCGGCGTAGAACGGGGTCTGGTTGGTGATCACGATGACCGCATCACCGGCATCGGCCGACTGCACCGGACGACCGTCCTTGAGCAGGGCCAGCACGCTCAGGCCGTCGGCCTGCAGGCGGTCATACCCCAGGAATACGGTCGGGCTGAGGGTCGCCACCAGCTCGGCCGGCAGCGTCACGCCGCCACCGAACTTGCCGGCCGCACGCGCGGTCTCGCGCTGCTGCTCCATCGCGGCGTCGAAGCCGGCAATGTCGACGGTCAGGTCGCGCTCGCGGGCAATGTCCTGGGTCAGGTCGAGCGGGAAGCCATAGGTGTCGTACAGGCGGAACGCGTCAACACCCGGGATCACACCATTGCTGGCCTTGCCGGCCACGTCCTCGAAGATCTTCATGCCGGCATCGAGGGTTTCAGCGAAACGCTCTTCCTCGGCCTGCAGCGCACGGGTGACGGTATCCACCGCCGCCGGCAGTTCCGGGTAGGCCTCGCCCATCTGCTCGACCAGGGTCGGCACCAGCTTGCTGAAGAACGGCTGGCGCACGCCCAGCATCCAGCCGTGGCGCAGGGCGCGGCGGATGATACGGCGCAGCACGTAGCCGCGGCCTTCGTTGGACGGCAGCACGCCGTCGACGATCAGGAACGAGCAGGCACGGATGTGGTCGGCGATCACGCGCAGCGACTTGTTCTCCAGGTCGGCGGTGCCGGTCAGTTCGCTGGCTTTGCGGATCAGGGCCTGGAACAGGTCGATCTCGTAGTTGGTGTGCACGTGCTGCAGGATCGCCGCCAGGCGCTCCAGGCCCATGCCGGTATCCACGCACGGCGCCGGCAGCGGCACCAGGGTGCCATCCGGCTGGCGGTCGAACTGCATGAACACCAGGTTCCAGATTTCGATGAAGCGGTCGCCGTCCTCGTCCGGGGAGCCCGGGGGGCCGCCGGCGATATGGTCACCGTGGTCGTAGAAAATCTCGGTGCACGGGCCGCACGGACCGGTGTCGGCCATCTGCCAGAAATTGTCCGAAGCGAACGGTGCGCCCTTGTTGTCGCCGATGCGCACGATGCGCTCTTCCGGCACGCCGACCATGTCGCGCCACAGTGCGTACGCTTCGTCATCGGTCTGGTAGACGGTGACCAGCAGGCGCTCGGCCGGCAGCTTCCAGACCTGGGTCAGCAGTTCCCAGGCCCAGGCGATCGCATCCTTCTTGAAGTAGTCGCCGAACGACCAGTTGCCCAGCATTTCGAAGAAGGTGTGGTGGCGTGCGGTGTAGCCGACCTGGTCGAGGTCGTTGTGCTTGCCGCCCGCGCGCAGGCAGCGCTGCACGTCGGCCGCGCGCACGTAGCTGCGCTTCTCCGCGCCAAGGAACACGTCCTTGAACTGCACCATGCCGGAGTTGGTGAACAGCAGGGTCGGATCATTGCCCGGCACCAGCGGCGCCGACGGCACGATGGTGTGGCCTTTGCCCTTGAAGAATTCAAGGAAGTCGCTGCGGATCTGGGAAGTCGTGAATTTGGCGGATGCGTTCATTGGGGGCTGGCAGTCTGCGGGCCGGCGGGCCCGGACCACCGGCCGCGTTGGCCAGGGTCGCGAGGGACCGCCGAAAACCTAAAGGGTATCAGGCCCGGCGCCGCCAGTCTCAGTCATCCGGGTCGTAGCGGGTCGCACGGCGGATGCTGTCGCCGTCGAAGCCCCGCCGGGCCAGCAGATCGGCGGCCTTGCGCCGCTGCGTCAGGTCCTGCGGACCCGCCTCGCCGAAGCGTCGGCGGACCAGATCACGGGCATTTTCCTGCCAGTCGCCTTCATAGCTGTCCATCGCCGCCGCAATCGCGGCGCTGTCCAGTCCGTGGGTACCGAGTTCGGCACGGACATGGATCGGGCCATAACCGGTGTTGGCGCGCATCCGCACCAGGTTCTCGGCGAAACGGGTGTCGTCCTGCCAGCCAGCTTCGGTCAGCTTGGCGACAGCCGCCTGGGCGGCTTCATCTTCGATGCCACGTGCGGTCAGCTTGCGGGTGAGTTCCTTGCGCGAGTGCTCGCGGCGGACCAGCAGGCCCAGAGCGCGTTGCACGGGCGTCTGCTCGCGCGGCCGGCGCTTGCGGCCGGTGGGAATGTCGTCGGCGTCGGACATCGGTGCTCCAAGGGTGGCGCCATCCGTGGCGCCCTGCCCATCCCTGGGCGATTCGAACCTGCGGGACAGGGCGACGTCACTGACGGCGCCGCCCTGCCCCACAGCAAGCCTTATTCGTCGTCGCCTTCGTCGTCGCCTTCCTCACGGCTGGCTTCGGTCGGCTGGAACTTCTCGCGCAGCTCGGCTTCAAGCTTGGCAGCGACCGTCGGGTTGTCGCGCAGGTAGCCACGGGCGTTGTCCTTGCCCTGGCCGATGCGCTCCTCACCGTAGCTGTACCAGGCGCCGGCCTTCTCGACCAGCTTGGCGTCCACACCCATGTCGATCAGCTCGCCCTCGCGGCTGATGCCTTCGCCGTACAGGATCTCGGTGATGACCTGCTTGAACGGAGGCGCCAGCTTGTTCTTGACGACCTTGATCTTGGTCTGGTTGCCGATGATCTCGTCGCCCTTCTTGATCGCGCCGATGCGGCGGATGTCCAGGCGCACCGAGGCGTAGAACTTCAGCGCGTTGCCGCCGGTGGTGGTTTCCGGGCTCTGGCCCGGCATCATCACACCGATCTTCATGCGCAGCTGGTTGATGAAGACCACCAGGGTGTTGGAGCGCTTGATGTTGCCGGTCAGCTTGCGCAGCGCCTGGCTCATCAGGCGGGCCTGCAGGCCCGGCAGCTGATCGCCCATCTCGCCTTCGATTTCGGCCTTCGGGGTCAGCGCGGCGACCGAGTCGATCACCAGGATGTCCACCGAACCCGAACGGACGAGCATGTCGGCGATTTCCAGCGCCTGCTCGCCGGTATCCGGCTGCGACAGCAGCAGGTCATCCACGTTCACGCCCAGCTTGGCGGCGTAGATCGGGTCCAGCGCGTGCTCGGCGTCGATGAAGGCCGCGGTGCCGCCCATCTTCTGGCATTCGGCGATGGCCTGCAGGGTCAAGGTGGTCTTGCCCGAGGATTCCGGCCCGTAGATTTCAACGACACGGCCCTTCGGCAGACCACCAATGCCCAGCGCGATGTCGAGCATCAGCGAACCGGTCGGGATGGCTTCGACGGGTTCGACCACGCGGTCGCCCATGCGCATCACCGAGCCCTTGCCGAACTGCTTTTCGATCTGGCCCAGAGCTGCAGCGAGGGCGCGCTTCTTGTTCTCGTCCATCGGATTGGTCCTTGCAGAGGTCGTGTCGTTGGAGGTGCTGTCTTTGGGGGTCTTCTTTGCCATGGGTTCACTTTAAGTCGGACGTATCGCACAGGCTGAGATTCTGCCCGGCGCTCTGAAAAGAATTATCGGACATCCGTACCAACCTCAGTGGAACCAGAGAATCGCCACAAAAGACCGCGGGGTAATGCGCTATGGAACGGGTCAACGGTTGGGCCGCAGCAGGCCGCAATAGAGGCCCTCGATCGAGAAGTCCTGATCCGGCAGCACCTCGATCGGCTTGTAGTCGGGGTTGCGCGGCAGCAGGCGGATACGATCCTTGGCGATCTTCAGCAGCTTGACGGTGATCTCGTCATCGATGCGGGCCACCACGATCTGTCCGGAATGAGCATCGCGGGTGCGGTGCACACCGATCAGGTCACCGTCGAAGATGCCCTCGTCGATCATCGAATCGCCCTGCACCTTCAACAGGTAATCCGGTGCCGGCGAGAAGAACACCCGGTCCAGCACCACGAAGTCGTCCGAGCCGATATCGGCACCGATCGGCAGGCCGGCTGCGACACGGCCCAATACCGGCAGGCGCAGGACGTTGTCGGGCAGGCCCGGCTCGGCCAGCTTCTCGACCGGTGGCGCCTGTACCAGGCGGATGCCGCGGGCCTGGCCCGGGATGCGACGGATCGCACCGGCCTGCTCCAGGGCTTCCAGGTGGTACTGGGCCGCGCGCACGCCCTTGAAGCCAAACGCACGTGCGATTTCAGTCTGCGACGGCGGCGCGCCTTCGCTCTCGATACGCTCGGCGATCAACTGCAGGATCGCCTGCTGGGTGTCGGTCAGGTCCATGGTTAGTAGTATTACTACTAACATGCGGAACTGCAAGTGCCGGAGACGACAGACAGGCGATGGGGGATCTGTAGTGCCGGGCCATGCTCGGTGATCGGGCGAATGGCCGGGCGGCAAATGCAAAGGCGAAGGCAGCCGACCAGCGGTCGGCTCTACAGGAATCGCTGCGCGATTCCGCGGTTCCCAGGGGGAACCGCTGCGGTAAACACACTCACGTGTGTTTACCGCTTCTCCATATCGAAAACAGGATCCAGACGCCGCAGAAGCCGGCGCCGATGAAGCCGCACACGCCCAGTGCCAGCAGCCAACGGCTGGAGACGCCGCCAACGCTGTGCATCACGATCGACGAGCCGATGATCAATGCGGCGGTGACGATGCCCATCACCAGCCGGTTCGCCGCACGGTTCACCTGCTCGCCGAAGCCCTGCAGCGCCGTGGTTTCCACCTTCAGCTGCAGGCGCCCACGGCGGGCGGCCTGGACCAGCTTGCGCAGGTCGCGTGGCAGTTCACCGGCGAAGTCGACCAGACCCAGCAGGCTGCGGCGGCCGCGCTTGAGCAGGGCCTTGGGCGCATAGCGCTGCAGCACCACCCGTTCCAGGAACGGGCGCGCGGCACTGGCCATGTCGAAATCCGGGTCCAGCTGCCGCCCCATGCCTTCCAGGGTCAGGAACGCCTTGATCATCAGCGCCAGGTCGGCCGGCAGGGTCAGGCTGTAGCTGCGCAGCAGCTGGGTGATGTCGCCCAGCATCAGACCGATGCGCAGGTCCTTCAGCGGCACGCCACGGTACTGGTCGACGAACTGGCTGATGTCGTGCTGCAGCCGGTTCTCGTCCACTTCCACGCCGCCGGCCCAGTCCAGCAGCACGTCGGCCACACCCTGCGGGTCCTGCTCGACCAGCCCGTGCAGCAGCTGCGCGACCTGGAAGCGCCGCACTTCCGACAAGGCACCGACCATGCCGAAATCGATCACACCGATCCGGCCGTCACGCAGGTAGATGATGTTGCCGGGGTGCGGGTCGGCATGGAAGCTGCCGTCCTCCAGCACCATCTTCAGCACGATGTCGGCTCCACGCCGCGCCAGTTCGCGCCGGTCCAGCCCGGCCGCATCGACGCCGGCCAGGTCACGCCCTGGAATGCCGTCGACGAAGTCCTGCACGTTGAGGCTTTCGCAGGTCCACTGCCAGTGCACGTCGGGAATCAGGATGTCGTCGCGGCCTTTGAAGTTGCGCGCGATGCGCTCGGCATTGCGGCATTCGGCGGCGAAATCCAGCTCGCGACGCAGCGACACGGTGAACTGCTGCACCACCTCGGCCGGGCGATAGCGGCGCAGGTCCGGCAGGCGCGCCTCGACGATCTCCGCCAGGCGGGCCAGCAGCCGCAGGTCGGCCTCGACCACATCGCGGATGCCGGGGCGACGCACCTTCAGCACCACCTCGCGACCGTCATGCCGGCGCGCGCGGTGGGCCTGCGCCAAGGAGGCGGCGGCCATCGGGGTTTCATCGAGGAAGGCGAACACTTCTGAAGGCGATGCGCCAAGGTCGGCCTCAAGCTGCTCGCGGATATCCGCGTACGGCAGCGCCGGCACTGCGTTCTGCAGTTCAGAGAGCTCGGCGATCCATTCCGGCGGCAGCAGGTCGACGCGCGTCGCCAGTACCTGGCCGAGCTTGACGAAGGTCGGGCCGAGATCCTGCATCGCGCTGCGCACGCGCACCGGCGCGGTCATCCGCAACAGTTCCTGCCGCTCCTCGTTCCAGTGCAGCAGGCGCCCTGCCCGCTCCAGCGTGCTGGCCAGGCCGATGCGCCGCACCACGTCGCCGAAGCCATAGCGGATCAGGACGACGGCGATTTCCTGCAGTCGGCCCAGGTCACGGACCGTGCCCAGCGTTTCCCACATCATGCGTGCTCCGGACGATTACCGGAGCAGCATGTCACAGCTGGGCGTCGATACCGCGCAATGCCGCCGCCACGGTTTGCCGGCGGATGGCTTCGCGGTCGCCGTCGAACTGGAACAGCTCGGCACGGGCGTAGCCACCGCGGCGCTTCCAGCCAATCCAGACGCTGCCGACAGGCTTGTCCGGGCTGCCGCCACCAGGACCGGCGATGCCGGTCACCGCCACGGCGATACCGGCGCCGGAATTGACCAGCGCACCGGACACCATTTCCAGCACGGTTTCGCGGCTGACCGCGCCGAACTGCTCCAGCGTCTGCGCACGCACGCCCAGCAGGCGCTGCTTGGCCTCGTAGCTGTAGACCACCATGCCGCAGTCGAAGAACGCCGAGGAACCGGCGATGTCGGTCATGCACTTGGCGATCCAGCCACCACTGCAGCTTTCAGCGGTCACCAGCTGCAGCGAGGCATGCTGCAGGCGCTGCCCGAGCGCGGCGGACTGGGCGTTGAGTTCAGCGTCGGTGGGAATGGACATCGGCATGACGGTGGGGTGAAGAACCTGCACGTTGTACCGCAGATGACAGCGGGATGTCGCGCCCCTCCGGCACGGTTGCGCTGCCGGCCAGCGGCCGGCACTACCGGGCATGGGCCGCTACCTCACCACTCCGGCAGTTTCTCCGGCAGCAGCGCCCGGATCGGCGCGCCGTCGGCACTGGCAGCCAGTTTTTCGGCTTCGGCAATCGGCAGGTCGACCTGCAGCAGCCAGCCGTCTTCGTCGGCCTGCTCGCTGCGGATCACTTCCAGCTGGTGCAGGCGCGCACGCAGGCGGCCGGCATCCGGCGGCAGGCGCAGTTCGCCGGTGACATGCTGCAGGCCCAGGCGCTTGCCCAGCACCGCCTGCAGCAGCTCCAGGCCCTGCCCGTCACGCGCGGAGATCCACACCCGCTCCCGGCGCGACTCATCCGGGATACCGTCCTGGCCATCGTGGCGGACGTCGGCACCTTCGATGCGGTCGATCTTGTTGAACACCAGCAACTGCGGCAGATCACCGGCACCGACCGCGGTCAGCACCTCGTCCACCTGGGCGATGCGCTCCTCGCGGTGCGGATCGGCGGCGTCGACCACGTGCAGCAGGAAATCGGCCTCGCGCGCCTCGGACAGGGTCGAGCGGAACGCAGCGACCAGGTCATGCGGCAGATCGCGGACGAAGCCGACGGTGTCGGCCAGCACCACGTTGCCGCCCGGCACCGCGATGCGGCGCACGGTCGGGTCCAGCGTGGCAAACAGCTGGTCGGCGGCGTAGGCCTCGGCGCCGGTCATGGCGTTGAACAGGGTCGACTTGCCGGCGTTGGTGTAGCCCACCAGGGCGACACGCGGCAGCTCGCTGCGCACGCGCGCACGGCGCATCTGGGTGCGCTGCACCTCGACCTTTTCCAGCCGCTTCTGCAGCTGCTCGACCCGCTTCTGCAGCAGGCGGCGGTCGGTTTCCAGCTGGGTTTCACCCGGGCCGCGCAGGCCGATCGAACCGCCGCGCTGGCGCTCCAGGTGGGTCCAGCCGCGCACCAGCCGCGTGGCCAGGTGACGCAGCTGCGCCAGCTCGACCTGCAGCTTGCCTTCGTGGCTATGCGCACGCTGGGCGAAGATGTCCAGGATCAGGCCGGTTCGGTCGATCACCCGGCGCTCGAGGAAGCGTTCCAGGTTGCGCTCCTGGCCCGGGCTCAACGCATGGTTGACCAGGACCAGGTCGGCACCGCTGGCGTCGGCCGCGGCCTTGATCTCGTCCAGCTTGCCGCTGCCGATCAGGGTCGACGGATTCGGACGATCCAGGCGCGCGGTGATCGTCGCGGCGATGCTGGCCCCAGCCGAGCGGGCCAGATCACCGAATTCTTCCAGCACATCGTCTTCCAGCTTGCCGAAATGGGGCTGGATCAACAGGGCGTGTTCACCCTTTTTCGAGCGGTCAAACATTCACCGCTCCGGTATTACTCGTCTGCTTCATCACCTGCCTGACCACCTTCACCCGACTGCACGTAACCGCCACCCGGACCGACCTTCACGTTGCGTGCCGGAACGACCGTGGAAATGGCGTGCTTGTAGACCATCTGACTGACCGTGTTGCGCAGCAGGACCACGAACTGGTCGAACGACTCGATCGTGCCCTGCAGCTTGATGCCGTTCACCAGGTACACCGAAACCGGCACGCGTTCGCGCCGCAGTGCGTTCAAGAAAGGATCCTGCAGCGATTGCCCCTTGGACATTGCACACTCCTGATTATTGTTCTTATTGGGTTGCCGACGGTTGCCACGGCCCCCGAGCCGCCCGCCGACCGATGATGTTACACGGCTGGCGGGGGTTCAGCGTGCGACGAAGGTCGACACCGCGCCGGCAAGGCGCTCGTGGTCGATATGGGGGTCGAACCAGCGCGCATCAAGCTCGCCGCGCAGCCAGGTCAGCTGGCGCTTGGCCAGCTGGCGGGTGGCGAAGATGGCCTTGTCACGGAAGCGGGCAGCATCGCCCTCCCCGTCCAGGTACTCCCAGGCCTGGCGATAGCCGACCGCGCGCACTGCCGGCAGGTCCAGCGGCGCCTCCACGGCAGCCATTTCCGGCATCGCGCGCAACGCCCGCACCTCGTCGAGGAAGCCCTGCGCCAGCATGGCGTCGAAGCGTGCCTCGATGCGCTGGTGCAGCACCGCGCGGTCACGCGGCGCCAGGATCAGCTTGAGGGTGCGCACCGGCAACGGCGCCACGCCCGGCCGGCGCTGCCATTCAGTGATGGGGGTGCCGGTCAGGCGATAGACCTCCAGCGCCCGCTGGATGCGCTGCGGGTCGGTAGCATGGATGCGTGCGGCCGCCGCCGGATCGACTTGGGCCAGCTCTGCGTGCAGTGCCGCCCAGCCACGCTCGGCCGCCTCGGCGCTGAGTGCTTCGCGCGTCGCCGGATCGGCCTCCGGCATCGGCGACAGGCCCTGCAACAGGGCGCGGAAGTACAGGCCAGTGCCACCGGCCAGGATCGGCATCTTGCCGCGTGCCACGATGCCGGCCACGACCCGGCCGGCATCGGCGGCGAATTCGGCTGCCGAGTAGGTCTGCCAGAGATCGCGCAGGTCCAGCAGATGGTGGGGGGCCTGCGCGCGCTCGGCCGCATCCGGCTTGGCCGAACCGATATCCAGGTGCCGGTACACCAGCGCCGAATCGACGCTGACGATCTCGCCATCCAGCTGCTTCGCCAGGGCGATCGCGGTGGCGGTCTTGCCACTGGCGGTCGGCCCCATGACGGCGATCGCCAGCGGCCGCCGGTCGATGCCCATCAGTCTTCGTCCGGCCAGCGGATCGTCGGCGTGGCGTCGGCGCGTGGCGTCGGCACCGCCTCGACCGCCTGCCAGATCTTCAGCGCATCCACAGTGGCGGCTACGTCATGCACGCGCACGATGCGCGCACCACGCTGCACCGCGATCAGGTGCGCGGCCACCGACGCGGCCACGCGTTCGGACGGCGTGTCGCGGCCGGTCAGTTCCCCCAGGCTGCGCTTGCGCGACAAGCCGGCCAGCATCGGCACGCCCAGTTCCAGGAAGCGCTCGGAGCGCGCCAGCAGGGTCATGTTGTGGGCGGTGGTCTTGCCGAAGCCGAAACCGAGATCGACCAGCAGGTTCTTCTTCGCAATGCCGGCCATCTCGGCAGCGAACAGGCGCTGCACCAGGAAGCCATGCACCTCGGCGACCACATCATCGTAGTGTGGATCGGCCTGCATGTGGCCGGGTTCGCCCTGCATGTGCATCAGCACCACCGGCACGCCGGCTACAGCGGCGGCGTCCAGCGCCCCCTCCTGGCGCAGGCCGTAGATGTCGTTGATCATGCCGGCGCCAGCGGCCACCGCCGCACGCATCACCTCCGGCTTGAAGGTATCGATGCTGATCGGCACCTGGGTACGGGCGGCCAGCTGCTCGATCACCGGAATCACCCGGCGCAGCTCGTCCTCGACCGATACCGGGGCGGCGCCCGGACGGGTGGATTCACCGCCGATATCGAGCAGGTCCGCGCCCTCCTCGACCAGCTTCAGGCCATGTGCGACCGCGGCCTCGGTGGTGTCGTGCGCGCCGCCATCGGAGAACGAATCCGGAGTGACGTTGACGATGCCCATGACCCGGGCACGGTCGAGGCGCAGGATGCGGCCGGCGCAATCGAGCTGGGGCGAGGTATCGAACATGGGCAATCCTGCAGGGACAACGGCGGGTAGTTTAGTTCGGCAGGGCGGCGCCCTGCACCCGCAGAGGCCAGAGCGACAGCAACAGCAAGTGCGGCATTCCGTTGGATGGCGGGGTGGGTCCGGTTGCGGGGG
>NZ_JAOCFV010000026.1:0-65626 GCF_029842145.1 Stenotrophomonas sp. GD03794 | reverse complement strand
CGGCCAAGCCCCCAGGGATGGGTTTACGGCGTCTCCCGCCACCGGACCCACCCCGCCACCCCACGGGATACCAGCTTTCGCTGTTGCTGTTGCGTTGAGCAGGTGCAGGGCTGCAAGCCCTGCAACCCAACACCCCTCTTAGTACAGCGTGCGCTCCGGCGCGCCGGCCGGCGGCGGGGTGTACTGGTACAGCCAGGTCTCGGTGAGGGTCTTGCCGCCACTGCGCAGGAACAGGCGGATGTCGATCTGCTCGGTGCTGCCTTCCGGCGGCACCAGGTCGAACATCGCGCGGTAACCGTTGATCTCGCGCAACGGGCGCGCCGACACGATCTCGACCCGGCCGCGGCTGGCTTCCACCACCGCCTCGACCTCACCCTTGTCGATCAGCCTGGCCAGTTCGCCGCCTTCGAAGTCCACCGCGAAGCGCCAGCTGAAGTACTCGCGCTTCTTGCCGACCACGCCACCCAGGCCGGTGCGGCTGGCCACGCAGTGCGCCAGCGGCGGCCGTGCCGGCGGTTCGGCGCCCCAGTACAGACGGTAGCCGACCAGCAGCTCCTGGCCCGGCTGCGGCTTTTCCTTCGGGTTCCAGAACGCCACGATGTTGTCGAAGGTCTCGTCCACGGTGGGAATCTCCACCAGCTGCACCGAGCCTTCGCCCCATTCGCCCTTCGGCTCCACCCACAGGCAGGGGCGCTTCTCGTAGAACACGCCGTCGTCCTGGTAATGGTCGAAGTTGCGGTCGCGCTGCAGCAGGCCGAAACCACGCGGGTTGCGGTCGACGAACATGTTGAAGCGCAGGTTGCGCGGGTTCAGCAGCGGCCGCCAGATCCACTCGCCGGCACCGGTCCACAGCGACAGGCCATCGGTATCGTGGATCTCCGGGCGCCAGTCCCATGCCATGCGGCGGTCGTTCTCGCCCACCTGGTACATGCTGGTGCACGGCGCGATGCCCAGCCGCTCGATCGCCTTGCGCGGGTACAACGCGCTGTCGATGTCCATCAGCAGCACGTCGCCATTGGTGATGGCGAAGCGGTACGCACCGGCCACGCTGGGCGAATCCAGCAGGCCGTAGACCACGATCGTCTCCGAATCGGCCGACGGCTGTTCCAGGTAGTAGGCAATGAAGTCCGGGAATTCCTCCGGCTTGCCCATGCCGGTGTCGATCGCCAGGCCGCGCGCGGACTGGCCGTACTGGCCCTCCTTGCCGACCGCGCGGAAGTAGCTGGCGCCGAGGAAGGCGGCGAAGTCGCGGTCGGTGTCCTTGCGGGTGTTCAGGCGGAAGCCGGCGAAGCCGAGGTCGGCCGGCAGCTCGCCGTCCTTGATGCCGCTCTTGCCGTAGTTGAACGCCGCGCCGTCATACGCCAGCTCCTGCGCCTTGCCGTCGACCACGTCGAACATGCGCACCGGCGAATGGAAGTACAGGCCCAGATGGAAGAACTTGGCCTGGAACTTGCCCGGCTGGTCAGCCCACAGCGCATGGTCCTGGCGATAGCCGATCGACTGGTACTGGTCCCAGTCCAGTCCCTCCAGGCGGCCCGGCAGCACCCGCTTGTGGCTCTTGTAGGGCGCCTGGGCCAGCGCGCGCGCCTGGCCCTTCAGGGTGGCGAAGTCGAACGGCTGTGGCTGGCCGAGGCGGCGCAGGCCCATCTGGCCGCTCTTGCTGGCCGCGCATGCGGGCAGGGACGGCAGGCCGAATGCAGCCAGGGCGAGGGAGGCATTGCGGATGAAGTCGCGTCGTTGCATGCAGGCGCGTCAGGCACAGAGGGAAGGTCGGCCATCATAGGCAGACAAACGTTAACGGGCAGCGGAGACGTGCCCTGCCCGTTCAGCTGCCGCTGGCCGCCGGCTCAGCGCTGGCAGTGGCTGCACCAGACGCTGGCACGCTGGCCGATGGTGGCGTGCTTCAGCGCGCGGCCACAGTTCGGGCAGGGCAGGCCGTCGCGGCCGTACACCAGCAGTTCCTGTTCGAAGTAGCCCGGCGCGCCGTCAGGGCTGATGAAATCGCGCAGCGTGGTGCCGCCACGGGTGATGGCGTAGCCCAGGATCTCCTTCACCGCATCGGCCAGCCGCTGGTAGCGCCCGCGCGAGATCTTCCCGGCCTCGCGCAGCGGGCTGATGCCGGCCTTGAACAGGCTCTCGGCGGCGTAGATGTTGCCCACCCCCACCACCACCGCCTGGTCCATCAGGAACGTCTTCACCGGCGCGCTGCGGCCACGGCTGCGGGCGAACAGGTAGTCGCCGTCGAACGCGTCGTCCAGTGGCTCCGGGCCCAGCCCCTGCAACAGCGGGTGGATCTCGCCGGCCGGCTGCCAGAGCAGGCTGCCGAAGCGGCGCGGGTCGTTGAAGCGCAGCAGGCGGCCGTTGTCCAGGCTGATGTCGACGTGGTCGTGGGCGCGCACCGGCGTATCACCGGGCAGCACACGCAGGCTGCCGGACATGCCCAGGTGCAGCACCGCGCTGCCGATGGCGGTATCCAGCAGCAGGTACTTGGCGCGCCGGCGGATCTCCTCGATGCGCTGTCCCGGCAGCAGCTCGGCCACTTCCGGCGGGATCGGCCAGCGCAGATCGGCGCGGCGCAGGATCACGCCATGCACGCGACGGCCCTGCAGGTGCGGCGCCAGGCCGCGGCGGGTGGTTTCTACTTCGGGCAGTTCAGGCATGGGTTGATTCTACGCGGGGCCAGACGAAGCCGCCGGGTGGGGCCGGGGCGAGCTACGGCACCAGGCCGGCCGCTTCCACCAGGAAGGCGCCCTCGACCAGTGCGCCACGTCCGCCCAGGCGCCAGAACGCCAGATAGGGCGCGAAGTCGACGGCTGCCGGGGAGAGCGGCTGGGCGATATACCAGCCCAGGTAGAGGTCCGAAGCGATGTGGTACAGCGCCTCGTCCAGCGCGGCAACCTGTGGGGTATCCAGCGTGCGCGCCTCGCGCACCACATCACAGACGACATCATGCAGATAGGCGGCGGGGCCCGATTCGCGCCAGGCCGCCTGCAGCTGACCGGCGGTGGCTGCCACCACGGGTACGTCGCGCAAGGTCGCCTGCAGCCCGGGCTCACCGGCCCTCCCGGCCACCCTCGCCAGCTCATCCAGCCAGGTCCGCGCGGCGGCCGCCACGGCCTGCGCATCGCCGGCGATGGCCGGCTGCAGGTACAGGTGCTCGCCCCAGTGGCCTGCGCCAAGCACGTCCAGCGCGCGCGACTGCAGCGCATCGGCATGCGGGAAACGGGCGAATACCGCCGCCAGCGTGTCCGGGTCAGTCACACCCTGCAGCAGGCCGGAAAAGTACCAGTCCTCCTGCTCGCTGCGGCCAGCGCAGAATTCAAGCCATTCGGCGAACAGCTCCTCGTCGATCCGATCATCCATGGGGGGCTCCTGCGGAAACATGTGGCCGCGATGATCGCCCGGCGGGCCGCGCGTGGGCCAGCCTGCACTCAGCGCGGTGGCGCCGACAGCTCGCGTGCATCCAGATAGCCATCACCGTTGGCATCCTGCTTATGGAAGCGCTGCACGATCACCTGCCGCTGCTGCTCGCGGCTGATCGCCCTGCCCTTGCCACCGGGCAGCTCATCGGCGCTCAGCACACCATCACCATTGCGGTCCATGCGGTCGAAGGCATACAGCATCCACTGCACGTACTCGGCCTCGCTGACCTTGCCGTCGCCATCGCTGTCCATCCGCTGCAGGTAGCTGGTGGTATCGGTGACCTGGGCCAGCGCCGCGCCCGGCAGCAGCACCGCCAGCACAAGCCCGTACCCTGCCCTCACGCGCCCACCAGGCTGTAGCCCTTCAACCGTGCGGCGTAGGCCTGCAACGCAGCGATCCCGCTTTCCTCGGCCTCGCGGCACCACGCCTGCAGCTGATGCAGGCGCTCGGCGGCATCGTGGCCGCGGGCCTCGAGCAGCACCGCCAGCCGCGCGCGGTACTCGACCAGTGTGCGGATGCGCGGGCGCTGGGCCACCCATTCGCTGAGCTGGGCACGACTGTCCGGCTTCAGCCAGCGGCCATCGTTGACCAGGCCACGGCGCAGGCGGCGCGGCAGCAGGCGGCGCAGCTTGGCCCCAGCCTGCACGGCTTCCTCGCGCAGAGCCGGCATGAACACATTGCGCTGGTAATCGGTCATCGCCTGGAAGCGGTGCGACAGCAGCGCCTTCAGGGTTTCGGCATCGGGCACCGCGATGTTCGGGCGCACATCCATGGCCGGCGCCACCCGCAGCACCTTGGCCAGGCGCAGCGCCTGCAGCAGGCGGATCGCGCTCCAGCCAATGTCGAATTCCCAGCGCCGCATCGCGAAGCGCGCCGAACTGGGGAAGGCATGATGGTTGTTGTGCAGCTCCTCGCCACCGATCCAGAACCCCCACGGCGTGAGGTTGGTGGAGGTATCGGCCGACTCGTAGTTGCGGTAGCCCCACCAGTGACCCAGGCCATTGACCACGCCCGCGGCCCAGAACGGAATCCACGCCATCTGGATCGCCCACAGGGCCACGCCGGGCAGGCCGAACAGCACGCTGTTGATCACCAGCAGCAGCACCGGGCCGAGCGTGGCGTGCGGGGTATACAGGTGGCGCTCGATCACATCGTCCGGGGTGCCGCGCCCGTACTGCTCGATGTCCGCGCGCATGCCGCGCGCTTCCCGGTACAGCTCCACGCCATGCCAGAACACCGTGCCGATGCCGCGGGTGACCGGGCTGTGCGGGTCGTCCTCGGTCTCTACCTTGGCATGGTGCTTGCGGTGGATGGCCACCCACTCGCGGGTGATCATCGAGGTGGTCAGCCACAACCAGAAACGGAACACGTGGGCCAGCGCCGGGTGGAAATCGACCCCGCGATGGGCCTGGCTGCGGTGCAGGTACAGGGTCACCGCGAAGATGGTGATCTGGGTGAAGACCAGCAGCACGCCCAGCATGGCCCACCAGCCCAGGCCGAGCACACCACCGGTCAACAGGGACATCAGGGCATCTGGCATGGCGGCTCTCCGGATCGACGCGGGGATGGCAGACATGATGGGCGCTTGCGTTGCAAACTGCATCCCTGCGGCGGTGATTGCCACCGCCTTCCGTGGCACCGTTCACAGTTGGGGACCTGAGTTGTCGAGCCTTGATCCACGCGCCAGCGCCATGACCGCCGCCCCGCCCCTGGCGGAGCTGCCCCCCTTGATCGAACTGGACCGCGCCACCGTGGTACGCGGCCAGGTGAAGGTGCTGCACGGGCTCAGCCTGCGCATCGCACAGGGCCAGCACACCGCCCTGCTCGGCCCCAACGGCTGCGGCAAGTCCACCTTCATCAAGCTGATCACCCGCGAGCTGTACCCGCTGGCCCAGGGCGACGGCTCGGTGGCGGTGAAGGTGCTGGGCCAGAACCGCTGGCAGGTGGATCGCCTGCGCTCACAGCTGGGCATCGTCACCGGCGACCTCAGCAGCAACCTCTCCGACATGCCCGGGCTGACCGTGGAACAGGCCGTGCTGTCCGGCTTCTTCGCCAGCTACGTGGTGCCGGCGTTCCGCGAGGTAACCGCCGACATGCGTGCACGCGTTGGCGAGACACTGGCGATGACCGGCGCGCTGTCGCTGCGCGAACGCGCCTATGCCGAGTTGTCGGCCGGCGAGACCCGCCGCGTGCTGATCGCCCGCGCGCTGGTCAACCGGCCGCAGGCCCTGCTGCTGGATGAACCCTCCACCGGGCTGGACCTGGTCGCCCGCGAGCAGCTGGTGGCGACCATGCGGGTGCTGGCACAGCAGGGCATCACCTTGGTGCTGGTGACCCACCACATCGAAGAGATCATTCCCGAGATCGAGCGGGTGGTGCTGCTGCGCGACGGCCGCGTACTGGCCGATGGCACCCGCGCCGAACTGCTGCGCAATGAACCGCTGTCCGCGGTATTCGGTGGCGCGATCACGGTGGTCGAGCAGGAAGGGCGGCTGACTGCGTACGCGGGATAGACAGATGCATCGCTCTCCGTAACCGTCTGTAGAGTCGAGCCATGCTCGACTGCCGTTCGCCGCGAGCAGAAGCAGCCGAGCATGGGCTCGGCTCTACAGGATCCAATGCAGCGGGCCGGAACCCCGGCCCGCTGTACGCAACCTCAGAACCGCAACGCCAGCGCGCGTGACTCGATCGGTGCCATCCGGCTCTGGTCCTGCAGCTGCAGGTCGCGCAGCTCGTACGGTGCGCCGAAGCCGGCTGGCAACGCGGCCTGGTCGAACGGCAGCACCAGCTGGCCTGCGCCCGGGCCATCGAACCACGCGGCCGCATGTGCCTGTGCGACCGGCTTCAACTGGCCATCGCGGGCGGTGGCATACAGCGTGCCCCGCGCCTCATAGCGTCCGGCCGCTGCCACCTGCAGCGGCAGCGCCACCTGGCGGCTGGCCGGGTCCGGTGCCGCTTGGCCACTGAAACGGGCAGTCGGCCGTGCGACCGCAAAGGCGACCTTGCCATCGCGCAGCACGCCATCGGCCTGGGCGAACACCTGCAGCTCCCACAGACCCTGCACGCTGCCGACATCGGCCGGGATCCGCACCTGCGCGCGCAGGCTGCCATCGGTGGTGCGCAGCAGCCGCTGCGGCCAGCTGCGGCCATCCGGTGCGACGAGCAGGGCTTCACCGCCGAGGCCGCCACGACGCGATGCCAGCTGCGCGGTGGTGGCGCCATCTTCCAGCAACCGTGCCTGCAGCTGCACGTTGCCACCGGCCAGCACCTGCGCCTGGTTGGCCTGCACTTCCAGCCGCAGCGGACTGTTCGGCTCCAGCACCTGCACCACGTAGCGGCCCTGTGCCTGCGCGCTCTGCAGCGTGTACGCACCGACTGCACTGGTCGCGCCGGTACGCAGCATGCTGCTGCCATCACCCACCGGCATGCCGGCCTCCTGCAGTGCGCGCGCATCGACACTGCGCGCCACGCTGCTGCGGCCGGCCGGGTCGCGCACCTGCAGGGTGTTGGCCGGCAGCGCGCGGGCACCGTCGGCCGGGCTCAGCTGGATCACCGCATCCGGTGCCGTCAGCGGCAGGTCCAGGCCGCGCTGCAGCTGCGTGCCATCGACCTGCTGCCAGTAGCTGCGGCTGACCGAGGCATACGGCGTGGTCGCCTGCAGCGGCTGTCCCGGGTCCAGCGCCCAGGCAAAGGCCAGTGGCGCGTGTTCGCTTTCATCGGTGGGCAGCGGTGCGGCCACCAGGGCGGCAGGCACCTGATCGCCCGCACGGGCGGCCTGCAGCGGCTGCGCGGCCTGCGCGGCGGAAAGGGACAGCACTGCCAGCACGGCGCTGGCCAGCAGGGTGGAATGGATCGTCATGGTCATCTCCCTCACTGGGCCAGGTCGTTGCGCAGGATCGTGCCGAGGCCGAAGCACTCGCGGCGGCTCTGGTTGTGGCTGAGCGGCTCGGCATCCTTGGTGCGCTGTTTGTCGGTGAACCAGGTGGTGCCGGCGGCCTTCTGGCTGCTGCACTCCAGGAAGCCATCGGAGCAGGACGACAGCCAGTTCTGGGTGAACTCCAGGCCGACATTGGCGGCGTAGCCACCGCAGTAGCTGTTGCTGTCCCACACCGCCGATTCCACGTCGCTGCCGACCACGGCGCGGAACGGCTTGGGCAGCGCAGGACGACCGGCGGTGCCGTACAGGTTCTGCGCGTTGTAGGTGGCCATGCTCGCCACCTGCTGCTGGCGCACCGCGTCGTTCTTGTAGCCCAGCAGCCAGCCCAGCGAGGTTTCGAAGGTGTTGCCGCTGAGCACCGCATCGGCCAGCGGCGTGCCGGCCGAGGACGGTGCCAGCGCGTTGACCTTGCGCACCGTGCGGATGATCTTCGGATAGCGGCTGTCGTAGGTCGGGTTGGACAGGATCCAGCGCATCACGTTGCCGCCGTTGGAATGGGTGATCACCACCAGCTGGGTGATGCCACGGCTGTCGATGAAGCTGGTCAGCTGGTTGGCCAGGCAACCGGCGGCTTCCGGCTTCCACATGTACTGGGTGAAGTCGCAGTTGATGACGACGTAGTTGCTGCTGTTCGGCAGGCCCTGGCGCACGGTGTCGATGATCGCCGGCTGCCAGTAGTCCTGGGTCGCATTGGTCTGCGCGCCAGTGCCGTGCACGAAGGCCACGCCGACCACATCGGCGGCCTGCGTCGGCGCGATTGCCAGCCCGAGGAGCAGGGCCAGGACGGTACTTCCTGTTGCGGTGCTGCGCATCGCTTCTCTCCCTCTGTCAGCGGATCCCCCCGACCCGGCTGGAACTGGACGGCCCTGGCGCTGGCTGTTGTGCCGATGCTCGCGGTGCAGTCGCGTGAAAGTCCGTGCGCTGCGCCCGGATTCAGGAGACTGACGTCAATCGATGACGCTTTTCATATCGCCGGGATGACCATGCCGGGTCTGGCCGTATGACCGATGGCCACTGCGGTGCCGCATACGGGCTGCGATCATGACGCGATGTTTTTCCTCCGGAGCCCGTCCATGTCGCTGCTTTCCCACCCTGCCCGCCCGCTGCTCGGCCTCGCCGTCATCGCGGCCCTGGCCGGTTGTGCCGCCACCGCCACCGCCACCAAGCCGACCGCCGTCGAAGCCAACATCACCACCAAGGCGGTGGGCTATCTGGACAAGAGCGCGGTACCGGCCAGCCTCGACCTGGTGCCGGCGCCGCCGGTGGCCGGTTCGGCCGCCCTCGCCCTCGACGAACAGGTCAGCCGTGAAGCCCGCGCGCTGCGTGGCAGCCCGCGCTTCGCCCAGGCCGGTGTCGATGCGGAACTCGGCTTCCCAGAAGGCGCCAACCACTTCTCCTGCGCCGCCGACATCGACGTCGATGCGGTGAAGACCCCGGCGCTGTACCGCCTGCTGGAGCGCAGCCGGATCGACGCCAGCGCCGCCACCAAGGCCGCCAAGAACCACTACCAGCGCCCGCGCCCGTTCATGGTCAATGGTGAACCGACCTGCTCGCCGAAGGACGAAGAAGGCCTGCGCAAGAACGGCTCGTATCCGTCCGGCCACACCTCGATCGGCTGGGCCTGGGCCCTGATCCTGTCGGAGATCGCACCGGATCGCGCCGATGCCATCCAGGCCCGCGGCCGCAACTACGGCGAGAGCCGCCTGGTCTGCAACGTGCACTGGCAGAGCGACATCCTCGAAGGCCGCTTCATGGGCGCCGCCGCCGTGGCCCGCCTGCATGACAACGCCGCGTTCAACAAGGACCTGCTGGCCGCACGCAAGGAGATCGCTGCCGCGCGCAAGGCCGGCCTGCACTCCAGCCGCGACTGCGCGGCCGAGGAAGCGGTGCTGAAGGTGCGCCCGCAGAGCGCGCTGTAAGCGGTGATCCGGGGTCAGAGCCCTTCCCTTCGGAAAGGGATCTGACCCCAGCGCGGAATGCCGATGCCATCGGGGTCGGATCCCTTTCCGCTGGAAAGGGCTCTGACCCCATTCGGCAACCGGTGGGTGTGAAGCAGAAGGGCCGGCATTGCGCCGGCCCTTCTTCATTGCATCAACGCAGCAACCGCATCAGAACTTCGCGGTGAACTCCACGCCCCAGGTACGCGGCTCGTTGAGGAAGCCGGTCAGGTTGTTGAAGTCGATCGCGCCGACCACGCGGGTCTGGTTGGTCAGGTTGCGGCCGAACACGGCCACGTCGTACTGGCCGTAATCCCAGTTGTAGCCCAGGCGCAGGCCGCCTTCCAGCGAACTACGGCCGCGGAATTCCGGCGACTCGTAGATGAAGAAGTTCACCGCGCTGCGGTAGGCCCAGTCGGTGTAGGCATACAGCTCGCTGCCATCGCTGAGCGGGAAGCCCACGCGCAGGGTCGCGTTGTGGATCCACTTCGGCGCCTGCGGCAGCGGGTTGCCGTTCACCAGCGCATAGGTGCCACCGTTGATGACGGTGGTCGGGTCGTTGATGGTGCAGCCACCGCCGCAGATCGCTACCGCCAGATCCTTGTCCTTGATCTCGGTGTCGTTGTAGCTGCTGCCGAAGGTCAGCAGCACGTTGTCAGCCAGATAGGCTTCCAGGTCCAGCTCCACGCCCTGGCCGATGGTCTTGTCAGCGTTGAGCAGGGTGGCGGTGTTGTTGGTGCCGCCCACCGCGATCAACTGCTGGCCGTCAACGTTGTAGCGGAACACGCTCAGGCCCAGGCGCGCGCGGCGCTCGAACAGGTCGGCCTTGATGCCGGCTTCGTACGAGATCACCTTCTCCGAATCGGCCTGCGACAGGCCCGGCGCGAAGGCCAGGCGGCCCTGGATCGACGGCGCGCGGAAGCCCTTGGCCACGCGGGCGTAAGCATTCACGTTGTCGGTCAGCTTGTACACGCCACTGACATCCCAGCTGACGTCGTTGACGTCGGTGTTGGCCAGGTACGGCCCGCTGACCGGGGTGCCGAACGGAACGGCCTGCAGCACGCTGGCGCTGAAGTCCTTCTTGTCCTGGGTGTAGCGCACGCCGGCACGCAGCTTGAAGCGGTCGGTGACGTCGAAGTCACCCGAGGCGAACACCGCCCACGCCTTGTTGCGCTGGTTCTGCACCACGTGGCCGGTCTGCGGGTTGCCCGGGGTCAGCGAGTCGTAGTTGAAGTTGTTGATGGTCACGTCTTCATCGAAATAGAAGACGCCGGCCTGCCAGTCGAAGCGGCCCCACTCGTTGGACTCGATGCGGAATTCCTGCGTCCACTGGCGATGGTGCGGCAGGCCGTCAGCCGACTCCGAGGAGAATGGAATCAGGCCCGGGCCGTAGTTGCCGGCGCCAAGGAACGCCGCACCGTAGCCACCGTCGATGTCGCCACGGTTGAGCGATTCGGCGGTTTCATAACCGGTGATCGAGTGCAGCGTCACCGAGCCGAGGTTCCACTGCAGGCGCGCGCTGCCGCCCCAGGTCTTCAGGTCGGAGAAGTTGACGCCATCGTTGGCCACCTTGTCGCGATCGAAGTTCTCGACCAGCGAATTGCCACCCTTCTGGATGATGTTGGCGCGGAACAGGCGCGCAGTGCCGTTGAGCTTGCGCTTGTGCAGGTTGAACAGCGCTTCGAAGTCGTCGCCTTCGTACAGGAACTGCACGCGGCCGGCGGCTTCGTCATAGCCTTCGAAGCCGCTGTTGGGGGCACCGACGCGGGTGTTGTCGACCCAGTCGTCGCGGCGCTGGTAGATCGCCGAGACACGTGCCGACCAGCGGTCGGTCAACGGACCGCCGTAGGCGCCCTGCACATTCCAGCTGTTGTAGCTGCCGTAGCCGACGCGGATGTAGCCATCGGCATCCTGCGACGGACGTGCCGAATCGAACTTCACCACGCCGGCCGGCGTGTTGCGGCCGAACAGCGTGCCCTGCGGACCGCGCAGCACTTCCACGTTGGCCAGGTCGAACAGCGGGAAGCCCTTCAGCAGCGGGCTTTCCTGCACCACGTCGTCGTACACCAGCGACACCGGCTGCGAGGCATTGAGGTCGAAGTCGGTGTTGCCCAGGCCGCGGATGTAGAAGCGCGGGAAGGCACGACCGTAGGACGACTCGATGTTGAGGCTGGGCACGCGTGCGGCCAGGAAGCGGATGTCATCGCCGGCCGAGCCGAGCACATCCAGCTTCTCGCCCTGGATCGCGGAGACCGCGACCGGCACGTCCTTGGCGTTCTCGACGCGGCGCTGCGCGGTCACCTGCAGGGCGTCGAGGGCAACCGGATCCTTGGCAGCGGGGGTTTCCTGGGCGGCTGCTACCAGCGGCAGCAGGGCGGAAAGAGCGGCAACGAGGGGGCGCGCGACCGGAAATCGGCCACGGGAAGTGCGGGTCGGGGACATGGCGGTAGGCTGTGTTTGGAGGGGTGGTAAAACGGCGCTACCAGATAATTGTTGCAATACAGCACCTGCCCCGCAAATGCCGGCCGTTCATGGCCGCGCCTCCCGGCGCCCGGTGCACTCGCTAGACTCGGGTTTTCCAGCCCCGCGGAGCCGTCGCAATGACCCAGTGGTACTTCCATGCCTCCGCCCAGGCCGAGCGCGTCGGCCCCCTCGATGACGAGGCCGCGCGCCGCTATGCGCAGGCCAACCCGCGCGCCCTGACCTGGTGCCAGGGCATGAGCGGGTGGACCTCGATTGCCGAGGTGCCCGAACTGCAGTCCGCGGCCCCGGGCATGCCCAACATCCCGCCGCCAGTCCCCGCCGCCGCCAGCGGCCGCGCCGACGACATCGAATTCCGCATCGTCGGCCATGAAATGCAGTTCGTGGAGATCGAGCTCGACCCCGGCGAAAGCGCCATCGCCGAGGCGGGGGCGCTGATGTTCAAGGACGCCACGGTGCAGATGGACACGGTGTTCGGCGCTGCCAACGGCGACCAGGGCGGCTTCATGGGCAAGGTGATGGCCGCCGGCAAGCGCGTGCTGACCGGCGAGAGCCTGTTCGCCACCGTCTACACCCAGAGCGGCCATGGCAAGGGCAGGGTCGCCTTCGCCGCGCCCTACCCCGGCACCGTACTGGCAATGAAGCTGGACCAGCATGGCGGCCGCCTGATCTGCCAGAAGGACAGCTTCCTGGCCGGCGCGCGCGGCGTGCAGATCGGCGTGCAGTTCCAGCGCAAGATCATGACCGGCTTGTTCGGCGGCGAAGGCTTCATCATGCAGAAGCTGGAAGGCGACGGCTGGGTGTTCATCCATGCCGGCGGTTGCGTGGTGGAGCGCGAGCTGGCGGCCGGCGAGCGCCTGGACGTGGATACCGGCTGCGTGGTGGCCTACCATCCGACCGTGGACATGGACGTACGCCGGGTCACTGGCATCAAGAGCATGCTGTTCGGTGGCGAAGGCGTGTTCCTGGCCACGCTCACCGGTCCAGGCAAGGTCTGGCTGCAGTCGCTGCCGTTCTCGCGCCTGGCCGGCCGCATGTGGATGGCCGCGCCGCAGGGCGGCGGCCAGAACCGCGGCGAGGGTTCGGTGCTGGGCGGCCTGGGCCGGATGCTGGACGGCGACAACCGGTTCTGACCGGACCGGTGGTGCCGGCCGCTGGCCGGCAGCCCCATGGACCGTTGCCAGTTTCCCAATGATTGCCGGCCAGCGGCCGGCACTACCTTTATGAATGGGCGATGCTTCCCACCCTGCCCGCCCTGCCATGGCTTCGGTATGCTGGCGCCCTTTCCTGAATCCGGCGCCGCGAGCGCACTGCCGATGAGCCTGTTCCGCCCCCGCATGCTGCTGTCCGTCGCCCTGATCGGCCTGCTGGCCGGCTGCGGTGGCGATCCGGTCCGCCCCACACCGCCGCCGGCACCCACCGTGGTGCCGCAGGCCAAGCCGGTGAAGATCGGCATCGCCCTCGGTGGTGGCGCAGCCAAGGGCTTCGCCCACATCGGCGTGATCAAGATGCTGGAGGCCAATGGCTTCGAGCCGGCCGTGGTGTCCGGCACCAGCGCCGGCAGCGTGGTGGGTGCGCTGTATGCCAGCGGCATGGACGCGTTCCAGATGCAGAGCAAGGCGGTCGCGCTGGACGAAGCCAGCATCCGCGACGTGCGCCTGTTCTCCGGCGGCCTGGTGCAGGGCCAGAAGCTGCAGGACTACGTCAACGAGCAGGTTGCCAACCGTCCTGCCGAGCGCCTGAAGAAGCCGTTCGCCGCCGTCGCCACCCAGCTGGAGACCGGCGAGCGTGCGATCTTCGTGCGCGGCAACGTCGGCCAGGCGGTGCGCGCGTCGAGCAGCATTCCCGGTGTGTTCGAGCCAGTGAAGATCGGCGGTCGCAACTACATCGATGGCGGCGTGGTCAGCCCGGTGCCGGTGGATGCCGCGCGCCAGCTCGGCGCCGACTTCGTGATCGCCGTGGACATCTCCAGCAAGGCCAGCGGCAAGGCGCCGACCGACATGCTGGGCATCGTCAACCAGTCCATCTCGATCATGGGCCAGCGCCTGGGCGAACAGGAACTGGCACGCGCCGACATCGTCATCCGCCCGAAGGTGCTGGACATCGGCGCCGCCGATTTCAGCCAGCGTGGCACCGCAATCCTGGAAGGCGAAAAGGCCGCGATGGCGGCGATGCCGCAGATCCGCGCGAAGATCCAGCAGCTGCAGCGCGCACGTGCCGCGGCGGCCGCACCGGCACCGGTGGCCGCGCCGAAGTGCGAGGAAGCCTCGCGCCTGGGCAAGCTGATAGGCCGCAAGGACAAGTGCTGACCTGAGCCAGCGTGTCGCTGCCAGACAGCGGCGCTCGTGCTAGCGCGCGGGCCGGTAACCGCTGGCCTGCTGCCGCTCGCGCCTGCGCATCTGGCGCGCCTGCTCCTGCAGTGTCGCCGTGTGCTGCAGCTGTTCCATGCCATCGGCCGGCACATGCAGCTGGCGTCGCGCACGGGTCAGCGCCAGATAGACCGCGCGCACCGGGTTGTGCCAGATGCGTCCGCCCTGCCCCGCACTGAAGCAACCGGGCGACAGCGAGACCACGTCGAACTGCAGGTTCTTCGCGTGCTCGGCCAGGCACAGTGCCACCCGCCCTTCAGCGGGCGTGTCCTGGTCATCGAGCGCCTGCAGCAGTGACTGCACCCGATCGGCGGACCCGAACAGTTCAACCAGCGCGCCGTGCCCTTCGTCGGCCTGCGTGGCCAGGAAGCGCTTCCATTCCTGGTCCGATGCGCTGTCGCGGCGCCGGCGCCACGCATCCAGTGGCCGTTGCAGCACGCCGCGCAGCGCACGCAGCGATGCCGGATGCAGGTAGGGCCGCAGCCCGAGCGCGTGCAGCTGTGCCGCATCCAGGGCCAGATCGGCGACGCTGCCATGGATGCGCAGGCCCTCGCTCGGCACCTGCGCCCAGTCGCGGTAATGCAGCACACCGGTGGCGCGGTCGGTGGCACCGACGAACGGCCCACTTTCCTGGCCCAGTCCATCCAGTGCCAGGGTCTGGTTGACCAGGCCCTCGACCTGGTTGCCCTGGCGCACCGACTGGTGCATTTCCAGCACCTTCGACGCCGCCCAGCGCTGCACCGTACCGGTCAGGCACTGGTGCGGATCACCCAGGCTGACCACGCCAGGCGCATGGCCGGCCAGCAACTGCTTCCACGACGGGCTCAGGTCATGCGCCTCGTCCACCAGCAGCATGCCCATGTCCTGCGGGGGGGTGACGCCGCGCAGCGCCAACCACTTGCCGATGTGCGCCGGGCTGAGGCTCAGCAGCGTGCCCCGCTGCAGCTCGGCGTCGAACATGCAGCGCCAGACGTGCTCGGCGGCCGCCATGTACGGCGACACATCGAGCATCGCAGCGGGCACCGAACGGTCGAAATGCTGGAACGCCAAGCCCGGGGCCGACGACGCGCACCAACGGTTGATGGCCTCGAACGCGGTCAGCAGCACCTGCTCCGGGCTGCGCCCACCGATGCCCTGCAGGCCGATGCGGCCGGCAATCTCGCGCGGAGTACGGGTGCTGCGCCGGTAGCTGGCAACGAAGCCACCGGTCTGGCCGCTGCGCGCGGCGTGCTGCGCCACGCGGTTGGCGAACTCGATCTGGGTCAGCAGGCGCACCGCGGTGCTGGCCGGCACGCGGGCGCGGAAAGCTTCCACCTGCCCACGCGAGGGCGCCACGTAGGTGTAGCGGCCCGGCCGCGCCTCCATCAGCGCCAGCACCAGGTGGCCCTTGCCGGTGCCGGCATAGCCATCGAGGTCGATCAGCTCATCGGGGTTGGCGGCGATGGCGCGCAGCACGCGGGCCTGCTCGGAGGTGTACAGGCCATGGTGTTCGACCGACCGCGCATCGTCGGCGACAACCTCATCCTGCGTGGCCTCGTCATCGTCACTGGAAAAGGTGGCGGGAAAGCGGATCTCATGTTCGACCAGGGTTTCCTGGCAGGCCTGCTGCAGGGCCAGGCCCGGGTACTCCCGTGGCGACTGCGCGATGACGTCCTGCAGGATCTCCGCCGGCGCCAGCAGCACGCCGTGGGCGGCCAATGCGGTCAGCCAGGCATCCAGCTCCGGCTGGCCACCGCCACCGGGGCCAGCCAGTTGTGCAGCTGCGCCTTCGTTGCCGGCAAACAACGCGCAGGCATCATGCAGCAGGCGCTCGATCTCGGCTGCTGGATGCAGGCGCGTCCGGCACAGCTGCGCGGCCATCAGTCCGGCCTGCTCCACTGCGGTCGGCGGTGGCGTGCCATGGGCGACGTAGCGCGCCAGCGACTTGCGCTGCAGCGGCAGGAACGTGGTGGTGGGCAGCGGGTGCTGGAGTTCGGACATGCGTGGAACCGGAAAGGAACGCTGCGACGCGCGCAGGGCGGAGATGCTCGGCTACCCGCCCGGCGCCGTCAAATCGCGGCGGCGCGTTTATTCCAGCTGCGACAGCGGCAATGCCTGGAAGCCCTTCACCGTGCGCAGCACGAAGCTGGAATTGGCATCGGCCACGCCGCCGGCATTGAGCAGCCGGTCCAGCAGGAAGTGCGAGAAGTGCTCCAGGTCGCGCACGTAGACGTGCAGCAGGTAGTCCATGTCGCCGGTCAGTGCATGGCAGGCCACCACTTCATCCCAGCCCTGCACGCTGTCCACGAAGTGGCCGATGGCGGCCTGGTCGTGCTTTTCCAGCTGCACGCGCACGAAGGCCTGCAGGCCCAGGCGCAGCTGGCGCGGTTCCAGCCGCGCGCCATAGCCGACGATCACGCCCTCGCTTTCCAGCCGCTGCAGGCGACGCAGGCAGGCCGAGGGTGAGAGGTTCACCCGTGTCGCCAGCTCGGCGTTGGTGGCGCGCCCATCCCGCTGGATTTCAGCCAGCAGACGTATATCCGTGCGATCGAACTGGACTTCTCCGGCCATTGTTGCCCCGCAACATGGTGAGTACGCAAGGATATTGCGCCAACAAGGCCAATCGGCGCAACTTTTGCAACCCTGTTGCGCGCGCCCTGCCCTAGCATCGTGGGTATCCCGTCAAGGAGTGCCCCATGGACCTCGCCCAGCCCCGCCGCGTCGAACACCAGCAGACCGACAAGGGCTACGTGCCGGTGTATACCACCGCGCTCGTCGAGCAGCCGTGGGACACCTACAGCGCCGACGACCACGCCACCTGGAGCACGCTGTACCAGCGCCAGCGCGAACTGCTGGTCGGCCGCGCCTGCCAGGAATTCCTGGATGCACAGGACGAGATGGGCATGAACGCGCACATGATTCCGCGCTTCGACCAGCTCAACGAAGTACTGGGCGCGGCCACCGGCTGGACCCTGGTCGGCGTCGAAGGCCTGCTGCCGGAACTGGATTTCTTCGACCACCTGGCCAACCGCCGATTCCCGGTGACCTGGTGGATCCGTCGCCCGGACCAGATCGATTACATCGCCGAACCGGACCTGTTCCACGATCTGTTCGGCCATGTGCCGCTGCTGATGAACCCGGTGTTCGCCGACTACATGGAGGCGTACGGCCGTGGCGGCGTCAAAGCCCACGCGATCGGCCCGGACGCCCTGCAGAACCTGACCCGCCTGTACTGGTACACGGTGGAGTTCGGCCTGATCGATACACCCGACGGCCTGCGCATCTACGGTGCCGGCATCGTGTCGTCGAAGGGCGAATCGCTGTACTCGCTGGAATCGGCCGCGCCCAACCGCATCGGCTTCGACCTGCAGCGGATCATGCGTACCAAGTACCGCATCGACACCTTCCAGAAGACCTACTTCGTCATCGACAGTTTCGAACAGCTGATGCAGGCGACCTCGCCGGACTTCACCCCGATCTACGCGGCGCTGTCTGATCAGGCGCATCTGCCGGCGGGCGATGTGCAGGGCGATGACCGCGTGTTCCAGAAGGGCACCGGCGAAGGCTGGGCCGACGGTGGCGACGTGTAAGCGCACGGCGCACACCTCTTCGCATTGAAAAGAAAACGGCGCACCTGGATGCGCCGTTTTCGTTGCTGCCTGCCTGCACCGTCACGGCAGTGCAGGCGAGGGCAGGGCGATCAGGCGTCCACGGCCCGGCAGGAACCGCGCACCATCAGCTGCGGATGCACGCTGGTTGCGGTCGGCGCATCCGGCACGTCGGCCTGCACCAGCATCGCCGCTGCCATGCGCCCGATGTCGGACACATGGCGGCGCACCGAGGTCAGCGGCGGCCACAGCCGCGACGCCAGTGGGCTGTCGTCGTAGCTGACGATCGACAACTGCTGCGGCACCGCGATGCCCGCACGCAACGCCACCTGATACACGCCGGCAGCCATTTCGTCGTTGCCGGCAAAGATCGCACTGGGGCGTTGTCCGCCCATCAGCAGCCGTTCGGCGGCATGCACGCCCGACTCGAACGTATCGCCTGCTTCCAGCACGCGTTCACCCGGCAGGGTCAGGCCCACCTGCGCCAGCCGGTCGAGGAAGCCATGGGTGCGCTCGCGTGCGGTACGGCGGTCACCCGGACCGGCAATCACCGCGATGTCGCGGTGGCCGAGCGAGAGCAGGTAGCCCGCTGCCGCGGCTGCACCGTCGCGATCATGGGTGACCACGGCCTGTGCCTCGTCATCCGACACATGCGCGTTGATGCGGACGTAGCGGCATTCAATGCCGTCGAGCATCTCCGTCAACGCAGCTGACTCGGAGGCACGCGGGCCCAGGATCACGCCATGCAGCTTCTGCTGCTGCACGAAGCGCCGCACGCCGTGCGCGCAGTCCGGAGACTGGCTGTCGCAGGGATGCACGACCAGCTCATAGCCGGTGCCGCGCAGCGCTTCCAGCGCGCCATGCTGCAGATCGACGATGCATTGGGCGCCCGGGTCGTCATACACCAGGCCGATCAGGAAGGAGCGGCGGAACGCGAGGCCGCGCGCCAGCGGGTCGGGCACGTAACCGACCTCGCGCATCAACGCCTCGACCTTGTCGCGGGTGTCTTTGCGCACCAGCGGCGAGTTGTTGATGATTCTTGAAACCGTTTTCTTGGAAACTCCCGACAGTCGTGCGATGTCGTTGATCGTGGCAGCCTTGCCCTTCGATGCCGGCAACGCGGCATCGCTAATAATTCGCACTGACATGTATAGAACCAGGTAAGTCGGAGAAGTCTAGCCTTGCGCCCGGTGGGCGCGAAGTTGCGGAATGTCGCAGCGGATGTGGATCGTGTCGTGTTCGACCGGCCCGGCTGCGTGAGGTTCCATTGTGATCGCTCTACTGGATGTGCATCTGAACCGTTCTTCCGCGCGTGTTCACCCTGAATGCGGACGCGACGCGCGCGAACGCCAACATTCCCTTAACCAGGCTCCGCTACAGTCGGGGCATGGACCTGCAGACCTCTCCGTTTCCGGCGTTCCGTGGCCGCGACCGGTTGATCGCCGCAGTCGACGCGGCGATGACCTCCGGTGATGCCGAACGCATCACCGCCGACCTGCAGCTGGCGCTGCGGGAAGCCATCGCGGACAGCCGCATCGAATTGCCCGAGTGCGTGCACCGTCCGGTCAGTGATCATTACGCGCGACGCCCGCTGTACCACAGCCGCGAACACGGCTACAGCGTGATTGCCATGAGCTGGGGCCCAGGGCAGGGCACGCCGCTGCACGACCACGATGCCATGTGGTGTGTGGAGGGAGTGTGGTCAGGCGAACTGGAGATCACCCGCTATGAACTGCTGGAGTGCGCCGGCGAGCGCTGGCGTTTCCGCCGCCACGCCGTGCTGCGCGGGGGCTGCGGCAGTGCCGGCAGCCTGATTCCGCCGCACGAATACCACACCCTGCGCAACGCCAGCGACGAAGCACTGGCGATCTCGGTACACGTGTACGAGGCACAGATGGAGCGCTCGGCGGTGTTCGATCCGCTCGGTGGCGACTGGTACCAGCGCCGCATCCAGGCATTGCAGGCCGACCCGGCCTGAGCCGGGGGCAGGGCGGGGCACCACCAGCACCGTCGTGAGCCACGTGGCATCATGCGCCGCTGCGCTGCCGGACCCGGCGGCGATCCGCGATGCCCGGTCGGGCAAGGAGCAAGACGATGTCCAGCGCTGATCCGCGCCTGCGCGCGCTGTTGAAGCTGGCACCGGTGATTCCGGTGTACACCCCCGAAGATGTGAATGAAGCGGTCGAAGTGGCCCAGGCGCTGTTCCGCGGCGGCCTGCCGGTGATCGAAGTGACGCTGCGCACGCCGCAGGCGCTGGATGCGATCAAGGCGATGGTCGAGGCCGTGCCCGATGCCGTGATCGGCGCCGGCACCGTGCTCAACGCCGCGCAGATGCAGGCAGCCAAGCAGGCCGGTGCGCGTTTCGCGGTGTCCCCCGGTGCCACGCCGACGCTGTATGCCGCCGCGCGTGATGCCGACCTGCCGTACCTGCCTGGTGCCGCCACTGCCTCGGACCTGATCCTGGGCCTGGAGCACGACCACGACACCTTCAAGTTCTTCCCGGCGGTGCAGGCCGGTGGCGCTGCGTTGCTGGCGGCCTGGCACGGCCCGTTCGCCGATATGCGCTTCTGCCCGACCGGCGGCATCAGCGCGCAGACTGCGCCGCAGTTCCTGCACCTGCCCAACGTGCTGTGCGTGGGCGGCTCGTGGCTGACCACCCCGGCGCTGCTGCAGACCCGCGACTGGGATGCGATCGAGCGCCTGGCCCGCGAGGCGTCAGTGCTGGCCAGCTGAACCTGCTGCACGAATCGTCAAAGGTTTGATCGTGATCAAAGCGCCGGCCTCGAGCCGGCGTCATTCTGTGGGCAAGCGCACTACGGAGATCCGAACATGAATTCGACCATGAAGGCCGCCGTGGTGCGTGAGTTCGGCAAGCCACTGGTGATCGAGGAAGTCCAGGTACCGCGCCCGGGGGCGGGCGAAGTACTGGTCAAGATCGAGGCCTGTGGCGTCTGCCACACCGACCTGCACGCCGCCGAGGGCGACTGGCCGGTGAAACCGAACCCGCCGTTCATCCCCGGTCACGAGGGCGTGGGGCACATCGTGGCCGTGGGAGGCGGGGTAGGGCACGTCAAGGAAGGCGACAGGGTCGGCATCCCCTGGTTGTACTCGGCGTGTGGCCATTGCGAACACTGCCTGGGTGGCTGGGAAACGCTGTGCGAGACACAGCGCAACACCGGGTACTCCGTCAACGGCGGCTTCGCCGAGTACGCACTGGCCGATGCCAACTATGTCGGCCTGCTTCCGAAGGAAGTGGGCTTCGTCGAGATCGCGCCGGTGCTGTGCGCCGGCGTGACCGTCTACAAGGGCCTGAAGGTCACCGACACCAGACCCGGTGACTGGGTGGCGATTTCCGGCATCGGTGGCCTGGGCCACATGGCGGTGCAGTACGCCCGCGCGATGGGGCTGAACGTGGCTGCGGTGGATGTGGACGACAACAAGCTGGCATTGGCCCGGCAGCTCGGCGCGCAGATCACCGTCAACGCGCGCACCACCGACCCCGCGGCCTTCCTGAAGAAGGAAATCGGCGGCGCGCACGGTGCGCTGGTCACTGCGGTGTCGCCGAAGGCATTCGAGCAGGCACTGGGCATGGTGCGCCGTGGCGGCACGGTCTCGCTCAACGGCCTGCCGCCGGGCAGCTTCCCGCTGGACATCTTCGGCATGGTGCTCAACGGCATCACCGTGCGTGGCTCGATCGTCGGCACCCGGCTGGACCTGCAGGAGTCGCTGCAGTTCGCTGCCGAAGGCAAGGTCGCGGCCACGGTCAGCACCGACCGCCTGGAAAACATCAACGACGTGTTCGCGCGCATGCATGCGGGCACCATCGAAGGCCGCGTGGTGCTCGACTTCGCCGCCTGACCGCCTGTGCATGGCCGCCGTCGCTCCGTCCCCCTCTCCCACGGACGCGGCGGCCATGCCTATCCCCCGGTTGTGCCGACCGCTGGCCGGCAACGCCAGGCGCTTCGCGCAGCCGTACAATGCGCGCATGCCCGGCCTGCTCAAGACCCTGTTCCTGTCCATCGTCGCCCTGATCGGCGGCGTGCTGTCGCTTGCGCTGGTCAGCAGCGTCGCCAGCTGGCTGCCCCCGCTGCTGGGCATGTCGCCGGGCGACAACAGCGTGCAGTTGGGATGGGACCTGGCCTTCAGTGTGCTGGGCGGCATCGCCGGCATTTCCTTCGCCACCTACTACGCACCGTGCTGGCCGCGTTCGCATGGGTTCTCGATCTGGTCACTGATCACGCTCGGCTGCGGCTACGCGATGTGGACCGCAGGCGCGGATTTCCCGCTGTGGTTCGTCATTTCGCTGCTGGCGTCACTGCCGCTGCAGCTGCTGGCCGGCTGGTGGTTCGGACGCCGCGCGTCGCGCAGCGCAACACAGGCTTAATAATTCCTCCCTAGGCTCGGTGCGCGCCGAACGTCGGCAACGCGACGCAGGGGCCTGCTGCACGGTTATCCGGCAGGCGCGACGCACGTCACCACAGGGAACCGGGGAATCCATCCGATGCGTCACCAGATCCGGGAGGCTGCCGCTGCAGCCCCTCATGCGAAGCGTTTGTCCCGTGCCGTGCACGCCGTGCTGATCGGCAGCCTGGCCGTGCTGCCCGTCGATGCCATGGCCGAAGCTGAAGAGGCCGACGGCGATACCCGTGAACAGCTGCAACAGCTGGACACCGTGACCGTCAGTGGCAGCTACGCGAGGAGCCTGGAGCACGCGGTCGATCTGAAGCGCGCCAACATCGGCTTCTCCGATTCGATCGTCGCCACCGACGTCGCCGATTTCCCCGAGCAGAACCTGGCCGAAGCGCTGCAGCGCATGCCCGGTGTCACCATCGAACGCAACAAGGGGCTGGGCAGCAAGGTCAGCGTGCGTGGCCTGCCCAGCGAATTCACCCTGGTCTCGATCAACAACCTGGCCACGGCCTCCGGCAGTGGCGGTCGCGACGTGCAGTTCGACATCTTCGCCGCCGACGTGGTGCAGACCGTCACGGTGCAGAAGTCGCCGACCGCTGCGGACGAAGAGGGTGGCATCGCCGGTTCGGTCTACATCGAAACCGCCAAGCCGTTCGACTACGCCGAGCCGAAGTTCAGCGCCTCGGCCGAGGCCTCGCACAACTCGATCAACGGCAAGGTCGACCCGAAGATCTCGTTCCTGGCCAGCGATACCTGGGGCGACTGGGGCGGCCTGGTGTCGTTCTCCAAGGCCAAGCGCAGCAACCGCACCGATTCCAACTCCGGCATCAACTTCCGCCCGATGGGCCGCTTCCTCGAAGCATCTGGCTCGCGTTCGTCGCAGGCCGCGGCCGTGCTGGCGCGCGATGCTGGCATCGTGGTGAAGAACCGCATGGACAAGGACGAGACCAGCCGCATCATCTTCCAGGACAAGGTCGGTGATCGTGTCTATCTCAACGAGCAGGACCAGTGGGGCGCGACTGCATCGCTGCAGTTCAAGCCCAGCGAAACGTTCTCGCTGAGTTTCGACGCGATGCTCGGCGGCTACGACACCCATGAGGACGAATACGATGCGGCGGCCTACTCGGCGTCCAGCCGCAGCACGCTGGACCGCATCTACGACTACGACCGCACCACGCTGGGCGACCATGGCATCACCGTGCTCAAGGACGTGGCCTACACCGCCACCCAGCACGAGATCCTCAGCAAGGACCGCAACGCCAACACCGACTATCGCCAGTTCAGCAGCAAGCTGGACTGGAAAGTGGGCGGCTGGGACATCGATGCGCTGGTCGGCTACTCCGGTGCACGCAGGGATTCGGACTACGCCAACCTCAAGCACGTCGCCTATGCGCCATCGCGTACGCGCTGGACCAGCAACGGCGGTGAAACGGTGCCGAGCAGCACCGGCGGTTTCGACATGTACAACGCCGCAGACAAGTACCTGTTCGAGGCGTACGAAACCGAAGTGGAGAAGGTGAAGGACGACAAGTACGCCGCACAGCTCGACCTGCGCAGGCAGATGAATCTGGCGTTCTTCCCGGCATTGAGCGCAGTGCAGTTCGGTGCGCGCTACACCGACAAGACCAAGCAGCGCGAGTTCGGCAGCGGCAAGATCCAGGGCCCTTCTGCCGGCAGTGCAGCGTGGGTGAACAAGCGCACGCTGGCGGACAGCAATCCGATGTGGATCAGCCAGCTGGCACCGGGTGGTGCCTACCGCCCGAGCGATCTGGACTGGCAGCAGATCTCCAATGCCTACGCACGCGCCACCTTCCGCTATCCCGGTTATGCGACACCGCTGGACCCGGGCCAGTATTACGAGGTCAAGGAGAAGACGCTGGCGCTGTATGCCATGGCTGATTTCTACTTCGACATCGGCCACGTACCGGTGTACGCCAATCTCGGCGTGCGGTCGATCGATACCGACGTCGACTCCTCCGGTTTCCATCCGGTGCAGAAGCCCGATGGCAGCAGCGGCTTCACCGCCACGCCGATCTCCAGCAGCGGCGATTACAGCAAGCTGCTGCCCAGCTTCAACATGACCGCCGAGATTGCCGAGGGCCTGGTCTTGCGCGGTGCGGCGTCGGAAACGCTGATGCGTCCGTCGCTGACCGACATCGCCTACCGGCGCACGGTCAGCTGGAGCAGCTTCCGCTTCATGGATGGCAATCCGGCGCTGAAGCCGACCACGGCAAAGCAGTGGGAAATCGGCCTGGAGAAATACCTGCAGAACGGCGGCCTGCTGGCGGCATCGTACTTCTCCAAGAAGATCGACGGCGTGGTGCGGCAGTCGCTGACCGGCATCGTGCCGAACGTCGAGAAGCTCAACGCCAACGGTTCGCTGGATGGCTACTACGACTTCGAGGTGTACCAGCCAGTCAATGCCGATGGTTCGTACAAGGTCAGCGGCGTGGAACTGGTCGCGCAGCTGCCGCTGTCGATGCTGCACCCGGCGCTGGAAGGGTGGGGCATCAATGCCAACTACACGCAGCTGGACAATTCGCTGACCGGCGCATCGGATCTCTCGATCCCGACACCGCCGGAGGGACTGGCCGAAAAGGCGTACAACTTCACCCTGTACTACGAGAACGACCGCTTCAGCGCGCGCGCCTCGTACAACTACAAGGACAAGTACGTCGAGTACATCCATCTCAACATGTACCCGGTCTACCGTGATGCCTACGGCCAGCTGGATGCATCGCTCGGCTTCCGCCTCAACGACACCTGGAAGCTGAACCTGGAAGCGATCAACCTGCTGGATGAAAAGACCAGCGGCTATACGATCGACAAGGCGTTCCCGACCCAGTACGAGTTCTCCGGGCGCCGCGTTACCTTCGGCATCCGCGCGGACTTCTGATCGATGCAAGGGCGGCGCTTGCAGGCGTCGCTGTCCGGTAGTTGCCGGCCGCTGGCCGGCAACTACGACACACCTGAGCGTGTACGCAGAACCCCAGCGTTACTGCAGCAACGGCCTCACCGCCGCCGCCGGAATATGGTCCAGCGCGCGCCAGGCGTCTTCCACCACCGGCCGCGCCTGCGACCAGCTCAGCCGCGACTGCCCACGCATCTGTTCCCAGTGCTCGGCCAGTTCCTCGCAGGTATCGGCAGCGTCGCCACGCGGCCAGTCAGCGGCGTGCGTGGTCAGCGCGAAGGCATACACCGGGCACAGGTCACGCCAGTTGCGGTGGTTCTGCCCGCGACGCTCTTCGTAGTCGCTGAGCATGTACTGCAGGTAGTCCTGCGCCACCGCCTGCGGATCCTCATGGCGTCGCGTGCGGCGCTGCGCGGTGCGCTGGCCGAGCGGATCGAGCAGGGCGTTGAACACGCACGGTGCGGGTCGTTCAAGACGGGGCATGGCCGGCTCCTGCAGCGGGGGCGGGTGGGCAGGAATACGCGCGGTGGCGTTACCAGCGAGTGAGCGAGATGTTCATGACGCCAGATTCGCGGCGGCTTTACCTGCAGGGCGGTGTAGTGGGAGCCCCCGAGTGCAGGTACCAGACCATGAGCCGAGAGACCTCACGAGACCCGCTGCGGGAAAACCACCCGCCCATTCCCGGCGAGCAGCGCGGCAAGCGCGATGCCGACAACGCCGACTACCGCGGCACCGGCGCACCGTTCTTCGACGCCGAGCACGGTGACGACCACCTGCCGGTGAAGCATGTGGCTGAACAGGCCGCCCAGGACCGCAAGGACGGCGGTGACCGCCATCGCGGCGGCCAGGAGAGCCCGCTCAAGCGGCGTGAGCGCAAGCAGCGCGCCAGCGACAATCAGGACGAGGCGCTGGAGGAGACGTTCCCGGCCAGCGACCCGACCTCGCCGTTCGTGCCGGCCAAGGCCCCCGACTGACGGGTAGTGCCGGCCGCTGGCCGGCAACCTCCTGACGTCCTGCACGGCGCGATTCTGGCCAGGGCCCCCGATTTACGGGTAGTGCCGGCCGCTGGCCGGCAACTTCCTGACGTCCTGCACGGCGCGATGCCGGCCAGCGGCTGGCACTACCCCTTCAGCGCCACGACCATTGCAGGCCGACGTTGGCCCGCCGTCCCGGTCCCGGCTCGTAGAAGCGGCCATTGCCGTCATTGACGATCACCGAGCCGATGTAGGCCTGGTCCAGCACATTCTCCAACCGTGCGAAGGCGCGCAGCTCGCCACCCGGCAGCGTCCAGCGACGGCCGGCCTCCAGATGCAGCAGGGCAAAGCCGGGCGCACGTTCGGTCGCCACGTCGTTGACCACGGTATCGCTACTGGCCGAGGCCTCCATCGCCCACTGCCAGTCGGCGGGGGACCACTGCAGCCTGGCGAAGGCCTGCTGGCGCGGTACCCCGGGAAGGCGGCTGCCGGCAGCAACCAGGGTGTTCGAGGTCAGGTACGGCGAACGCACCTCCGCCTGCAGCCAGGTCCACGCCAGCTGCAGCTCCAGCTGCTCGGCCAGCGGCTGTCGGTACTGCAGTTCCACACCCTGGCGGCGGGTGCGGCCGATGTTGCGATAGGTGCTGCGCCCACCAGAATTGCTGGCAACTGCCAGCTCATCGTCGGTATCTGCGCGGAACAGGCTGATATCAAGCTGGGTTCCATCCTGTGCGTGCCACTTGCTGCCTACCTCGAGGCTGCGGCTGCGTGCCGCCGCCAGATCCAGTGCCAATCCCGCCTGGCCGTCGGCGCGATAGCCCAGTTCGTTGAAGGTGGGGGTCTCGAAACCACGTCCCACGGCGGCGTGCAGCCGCCACTGCGGGTTGGCCTCGAAGCTGACGCCTGCCACCGGCGTGGTCGCCTGGTAGCGGCGGCGGCCACTGTCGTCGGGGTTCGCACCGACGATGTAGCGGTCGTCGGACGCGAAGCGCACCGCGCTGTGGCGCACGCCCGCCAGCAACGACCAGCGCGGGCTCCACTGCCACCAGGCCTGGGCGAACTGGTCCACGTTCTGCACCGTGTCGATCTGGTCGCGGCGCAGGCGCCCGCGCACGCCGAGGGCGCTGCCGATGAAGTTCTCGTAGCCGGTGCGGTGCTGGCGCTGGCGGTCTGCGCTGAGCCCGGCCACCAGGTCCAACGGTCGGCAGGCGAGGTCACCATGCCAGCCCCAGCGCGCGTCCAGGCCGCCATAGCCGCCCTCCAGATCGATCACTCCGCCAGCGTGCAGCGGGTTCGCCTGGGCGGTCGGCGGAATCGGCAGGTATTGCGTCACCGTGCGCTGGCCGGCATAGCCCATCAGCTGCCAGCGCTGCGCGCCGGTTTCCCGGGTCCAGCGCAGACCGGCCTGCTGCTGGCGCACCGATTTGCGGGTGTTGTACTGGTGCGCCACGGCGGTGGCCTGGCGCGGATCCGCCGCCACCTGGGCGCGGCTCAGGCCCAGCGGATCCTGCGCATCGGGGGCATCCAGCGCATTGAGCAGCAGCTCCAACCGCCCACCGCCCAGATCACCACCGATGCGCGCATTGAGCGATTCGCGGCGCGCACGGCTGTGGTCGCGCCAGCCATCGGTGCGGAAGTGGTTGGCGGCGATGTTGTAGTCCAACGCTTGGCCGGCACCCTTCAGCTGCGCGCCGACACTGAGCGTGGTGTCGGCGCCGGCGTTCACGCGCAACCGCCACGGGTCGCCGGCCTGGCCCTGCGCGCTCCACACCTGCAGCACGCCGCCGGAGGAATTGCCGTACAGCGCCGAGAACGGCCCGCGCAGCACCTCGATGCGTTCGGCGCCCAACAGGCTGGCGTGCGACAGCTGGCCCTGGCCATCGGGCATGGTCGCCGGCACCCCGTCGATCAACACCCGCACCCCGCGCACCCCGAAGGTGGAGCGCGCACCGAAGCCACGGATCGACAGCTGGGTGTCCTGTGCGAAGTTCTGCCGGTCGCGCGCCAGTAGTCCCGGTACGCCGGCCAGCGCCTCGGACAGCTGTGCGCCGGTGCCGGCACGGCTGGCGTCGATCCAGACCGTGTCCTGGCTGGCCGGCAGCGCGAACGGGCCGATGCCCGGCACCCGTGCAGCCTGCACCTGCACGGCGGGCAGGGCGGTGGGCGCAGGCTCGGCCATGGCCGCCAATGGCGACAGCAGCAGAGCGGACAACGGCAGGCAACGGCGGCGTGCGGCAGGATTCATGATTCAGGTTGATGGATCGGGCGGCAACGCACGCCATGGTACGGGGCGGCAGATGACGATGGCGGCGGCCAGCCCCGGCAGGCTTTGTTACGATGGGCTGTTTCCGGCCCCAAAGCCGTAAGCCGCGTGGCGCAATTCCTCCCCCTTTCCGTCTACCGAACGAGTACCGCCGTGTCCTTCTTTGCAAACGTGGAACTGGTCCCAGGCGACCCGATCCTGGGCCTGACCGAGGCATACAACGCCGACAGCCGCCCGACCAAGGTCAACCTGGGTGTGGGCATCTACTACGACGAGAGCGGCCGCATTCCGCTGCTGCGCGCCGTCAAGCAGATCGAGCAGCAGCTCGCCGCTGAAGCCAAACCGCGCGGCTACCTGCCGATCGATGGCCTGCCGGCGTATACGCAGGCCACGCGCGAGCTGGTGTTCGGCAAGGACTCGCCGCTGCTGGCCGCCGGCCGCGTCACCACCGCACAGACCGTCGGTGGCAGCGGTGCGCTGCGTGTCGGCGCCGACGTGCTGAAGAAGCTGCTGCCGCACGCCACCGTTGCGCTGAGCAACCCCAGCTGGGAAAACCACCGCGCCGTGTTCAGCGCGGCCGGCTTCGAGGTGGTGGACTACACCTACTTCGACCCGACCACCCATGGCGTCAACTTCGACGGCCTGCTGGCCGACCTGGGCAAGCTGGACACCGGCACCGTGGTGCTGCTGCACGCCTGCTGCCATAACCCCACCGGCGCCGACCTCACGGTCACCCAGTGGAGGCAGGTCGCGCAGCTGCTGAAGGAGAAGCAGCTGTTCCCCTTCATCGACATGGCCTACCAGGGCTTCGACAAGGGCATCGAGCAGGACGGCGCCGCCGTGCGCATCATCGCCGAAGCCGGCATCGACAGCTTCATCGTCGCCAACTCGTACTCCAAGTCGTTCTCGCTGTATGGCGAGCGCGTGGGTGCGCTGTCGATGGTGGCGCCGACCGCCGCTGACGCCAAGGCCGTGCAGTCGCAGGTCAAGCGCGTGATCCGCACCATCTACTCCAGCCCGTCCACCCACGGTGCCGCGCTGGTGGCCGGCGTGCTGACCAATCCGGAACTGCGCGCGATGTGGGAGCAGGAGCTGACCGAGATGCGCGAGCGCATCCATGCCCTGCGCCAGGGCCTGGTGGAGAAGCTGGCCGCTGCCGGTGCCCCGCAGTTCGGCTTCATCAACGAACAGGCCGGCATGTTCTCCTACTCCGGTCTGAGCCGTGAGCAGGTCGAACGCCTGCGCGACGAGTTCGGCATCTACGCCGTCGGCACCGGCCGCATCTGCGTGGCCGCGCTGAACCAGAACAACCTGGAATACGTCGCCAAGGCCGTGGCCACCGTCGCCAAGGGCTGAAGCAACGCACCAGTAGCTTGAAGACAAAGGCGCCGAAAGGCGCCTTTGTTTTTGGATCCTGGTTCCTGTAGAGCCGAGCCTGCGCTCGGCTTGCGCGGTATGACGGACGAAGCGCAGCCGAGCGCGGGCTCGGCTCTACAGAGGCAGAGTGCCCCATTTCTACAGCGCAACGCATCTGGAAACGATTACGCCTTCCCGCGCTCACGCACGGCCCCACCATACGGGCGACAATAGGCGTTTTCCCGCTGCCGAGACCTGCCCGACCATGTCCCGTACTTCGTTGACCCGCTTCCTGATCCAGGAACAGCACGCCGGCCGCATCAATGCCGACCTGCGCCAGCTGATCGCGGTCGTCGCCCGCGCCTGCACCAGCATCTCCATCGCCGTCAGCAAGGGCGCCCTCGGTGGCGTGCTCGGCGACGCCGGTACCGGCAACGTGCAGGGTGAAGCGCAGAAGAAGCTGGACGTCATCAGCAACGAGATCCTGCTCGAGGCCAACGCCTGGGGCGGCCACCTCGCCGCCTGCGCCTCGGAGGAAATGGACCACAGCCAGCCGGTGCCGGACATCTATCCGCGCGGTGATTTCCTGCTGCTGTTCGATCCCCTCGATGGCAGCTCCAACATCGACGTCAACGTCTCCGTCGGCACCATCTTCTCCGTGCTGCGCTGCCCGACCAACGTCGAACTGCCGGGCGATGACGCGTTCCTGCAGCCGGGCAGCAAGCAGATCGCCGCCGGCTACTGCATCTATGGGCCCAGCACCCAGCTGGTGCTGACCGTCGGCCATGGCAGCCACGCCTTTACCCTAGACCGCGAGAAGGGCGAGTTCGTGCTCACCACCGAGAACATGCAGATTCCGGCGGCCACCCAGGAGTTCGCCATCAACATGTCCAACCAGCGCCACTGGGAAGCGCCGATGCAGGCGTACGTCGGCGACCTGCTGGCGGGCAAGGAAGGCGCGCGCGGCAAGAACTTCAACATGCGCTGGATCGCCAGCATGGTCGCCGACGTGCACCGCATCCTGACCCGCGGCGGCATCTTCATCTACCCGTGGGACAAGAAGGATCCGTCCAAGGCCGGCAAGCTGCGCCTGATGTACGAGGCCAACCCGATGGGCCTGCTGGTCGAACAGGCCGGCGGCGCCGCCTGGACCGGCCGCGAGCGCATCCTCGACATCCAGCCCGACCAGCTGCACCAGCGCGTGCCGGTGTTCCTGGGTTCGCGCGAGGAAGTGGCCGAAGCCGTGCGCTACCACCACGCGCACGACGACGCGCAGGGCTGATTGGCGGTTGCCTGACGACGGTCATGGCAGATCGATGACATGACCGTGGGGTGACACCGAGGGCGGCAAACGGCACCATCAAGCCGTTGCCGCCTAAGGAATGCACGCATGCACGAGCAGGGCCCGGTCGATTTCATCGAGGTCATCCACAACGCGGTCCCCAGCGAGGTCTGCGCGGCGATCGTCGAGCGCATGCGGGCGGCGCGTGGCCTGCAGCCCGGTGCCGTGGGCAGTGGCGTGTTCCCGGAACTCAAACACAGCAAGGATCTGCGCATCAGCGGCCTTGATGGCTGGCAGGATGTCGACCATCAGCTGCAGCACGCGGTGTTCAACGGCCTGCTGACTTATCTACGCCGTTATCCACAGGCGTTGATCGCGCCGCTGATGTTGCAGATCCAGGACAGCAAGGGCCAACCGCGACGCCTGTCTGCCGAGGACTTCCCTGACATGCCGCAGCAGCAGCTGGCCGACCTGGCCCGCACCTGCCTGCGCCCGGGCGCCATCAACCTGCAGTGGTATGCGGCGGGCGAGGGCGGTTATCCGTACTGGCACTGCGAGCTGTACCCCAAGGATGTGCAGGCCGAGACCCTGCACCGGCACGTGTTGTGGACGCTGTACCTCAACGACGAATTCGAAGAGGGCGAAACCGAGTTCCTGTTCCAGGGGCGGAAGATCGCACCACGCACCGGCAGCCTGCTGATTGCGCCGACGGCGTTTACTCATACCCATCGTGGCAATCGGCCACAGGGCGGCGACAAGTTCATCGCGACCAGCTGGATCCTGTTCCAGAGTGCGCAGAAGCTGTTTGGGGGTGGTTGATACAAGCTGGTCACTCGATGATCTCAGCACCCGCGTTTGAATCATGGAGCACGCCGGCCAGACCCTGTGCCGTGGCGCGAGCGGTTGGTGCTATCCCTTAAGGCAGACCGCTACCCGGGCTGCCCTCGCTGATAAGAGAATCCCCAGGTGCTGGCACTCCCTCCCATGCATCCAGCTGACCCAGCGATCTCTGAATGGCATTCAATTCGTAACTGAACTCGCGCATCTTGCAGTGGTCCTTCCAGCCTGCTGGGCTATCGAGATCAAAGCGTGCGTTGATGCGAACCCGCATCAGATCTTTGGTTGGATTTCCTGACGATCTCGACGCTACCTGAAACAGCCTTTCCGTAGCATCCAGTGCTGCCAGGTCTCAGGCTAAGACCAGTGCTGTAGAACGCTCTGGTATCACCCTCCGACAAACTGAAGACATCGCCCTCCGCCAGATTCGGGGGAAGGATCAATGTCAGCTTCCTGTATCTTTCATTCTCAACCTTGGCCGCTGTGTACTCGCGCAACGCCACTACGACATTGTCACCATCAACAATCCGGTGGCACGCAAGTGAAACTTCCCTGTAGTCAGGCCTTTCACAGCAAGCCACATCAGAATTGGCATTCCAGACAAAGAAGCTGCTTGATCTCTGGCTTCCAGAAAGCGATGCGCACGCGCTGCAAATCAATCCGAGGAAAAGCGTGATTACCAGCCTTGTTGGCACAGTCCACTTCCCAGAGATATCCGGTTCCAAGGCCGCAGGATCGCACCGCGCACCGGCAGCCAACTAACCGCGCCGGCTGCATTCACCCTCGCTCATCGCGGCAACCGTCCGCAGGGTCGCGACAAGTTCATCGCCACCGACCGGATCCTGTCCCAGTTGTTTGGTGCCTTCGCGCCGCGCAAGCCCCTGTCAGTCCATTTATTGGGTCGATGAGATTATGCGATCAAGGCGATTCTTCGGTAAGGGATCCAAGATCGAACGCCCTGCTGTACGAACGACGACTACTAACGGCAACATCTTCTGAACGGAAGAGCCTGCCATCACTGCATTTAGCAGAGAAATAATAATTCTTCGGTTTTTGTCCTGAGACAACCATCATTATCGTGGAGAACTCGCTTCGTACACCTTTGGAGCTCAGAATGTCTCCGGTCTCAGCAGAGATCATTTCCAACTGACATTCTTTCTCCTGCTGGGATGTGGTCGAAGATGATGGTATCGACCCCGACACTCGGATGACCATATCTCCACCGATAGTCGAGCAACCCGACATAATCAGCACACTCAATGCGGCTGAAAGATTCATTTTCATTCGGCACATTCCTCGGTCTGCTGCTGCAGGCATTCCTTCAGAGCCTGGGCATGGCTCTTGGAAAAAGCTATCGCTGCATCCTCAAACCTGTTGCCTTGCTCCCACGATCTGGAGCGCGCTACCTCAGCAAGATAGCCGGCTCGCGTCAACTCACCAGTGTTCCACTGCTGAAGCACATGATAGTACTCATGTAGAACCAAACTATGGTCGGCGAAGAAATCCTCTGTAGAAACAGACGATGGAAGCCTAATCGAGTTCTTACGAGTTGTGACGAAGTCATTCTTAACAACAGCCTTGTTGCGGATATTTACCTTTGCAACTGACTGGCCAAATATCATCTCCAAGCAATCCGCCATCGCACCCGAAGCAGGGGCCAATCCGAGCGGATCAATGTAGCTAACTGGATTTCCCGCAACGTAGGAGTACGTATTCATCCCCCCCGCCAACCCAATCGGATCACTCTGCACATACCGTCCCGCACTCGCGTCGTAGTCGCGGAATCCGTTGTACCAGAGCCCACTTTCACCATCGTAGTACTGCCCCGGGAAACCGATGTTCAGGCCGCCGATTTCGTCCTTCAGAACGCTGCGACCGTATGCGTAGTTGTACGCCTTCCACACCACCTGCTGGGCCTTGTTGGTCGCATACTCAGGTCGGCCAAGGTGGTCGTTGTGCACGAAACTGACCGCGCCATTGCGGTCGATACCGACCAGCTCGCCCCCGAACCACAGATAGTTCGTCCAGGTTGTTCCCGTCTGCTCGGACAGCAGCTGGTTCTGTCCAGCGTAGAAAAAGCGGCTGACTGAGCTTGCGCCGCTCTTACCCACGCGCTGGCCCTGCGCATTGAGCAGATAGTCCGTACGCTGCCCACCAACACTGCTCTGCACCATGCGGTTGAATGGACCATAGGTGAAGGTGGAGACGCGACTACCGGACGTTTCGCTGATGCGGTTTCCGAGCGCATCATACTGATAGGTGCGGGTTCCATCCTGGTTGGTGAACTCCAGCATGCGGTTGCTCTTCGCATCAATGGCATAGCGCGTTGCTTCCGTCGCGGCATTGAGCGCAGTGTAGTTCCCACCCGCGTCGTGGCTGAGCGTATAGGTAACACCAGAGCGCGCCAGCGTGCTCAACCGCCCCAGGCCGTCATAGCCCAGTGTCTGGCTGAGGTTAGCGGTCACATCGTCACTGATCCCAACGATCTCATTGTCACCGTTGTAGCGATACGAAGTGCGGCTCAACGCGGTGGTCTGCTGGTTGCGCACGGCCTTGGCCTCCAACCTGCCGGACGCATCCAGTGCGTAACTCTGCACCAGTCCGTTGCCATAGGGCATGCGTTGAAGCGTGCCGAGTGCGGTGTATTCGCTCGCACCGATGATCTCTTGGGTCACGGCGCCCTTGGTCAGTGAAAGTGAGTACGGGTAGCCAAGGCTGCTGTAGACGTACTTGGCAACGGCTCCATCGGGATAGGTAATGGTGCTGTTCCTTCCGATGCCGTCGTACGTATAGCTGACCGTACTTTCGCTGACCTTGCCTGCCAGCCCGGTCTGGTCCGTTCGGCTCACCAGTTGTCCCTGCGGGGAGTAAGTGAATCGAGCACTGGTACCCGGTGCGGCATGCGAGCACAGCCGCCCCTTGCCATTGAGGCAGTTGTCATAGGCGTAGGTCTGTTGCTGACCTTCCGCATTCTGGGAAATCAAACGGCCGAGACCATCATAGCCATAGCCAATCGAACTACCATCGCTGCGCACTGTCGCGATCCGCTGACCGGCCGCGCTGTACTCATGGTCGGTTCGCCCCGTATCGGGGCTGTTCTGCGCCCATAGTTGCCCGAATCCGTCCGTTTGATAGGTCGTTGTCAATCCACGAGGATCGATGACGGAGGTGAGACGATCTCCCTTGTCATAGGCAAGGCGCGTCGTTCCTCCATTGGCGTCGGTCTGAACCAGAAGGCGTCCACGAGGATCATAGGAAAACTTCGTCACACGATTCTGTGAATCGGTCGTCTGGATCAGACGATCCTCCAGATCGTAGGCGTAACGGATGTTCCGCCCTTGATCGGTTCGCTCGGCTACAAGCCGTCCCAGCTCGTCATACTCGTAGTTCACTGCGGAAACAATGGTATTGAGCCCTATCAGGGCCAAAGCGATGCTCGACATGTTCCTGGGCTTTCCTTAGCGCGGTTCTTCACAGAATTTCGGGTTGCAACTGCCCTTGTCGTTCTCTGCTCTCACGGTTACCTGGCCTTGTGGGCCCCAGGCAGTAGGCCCCGACGCCAGCTGACCCAGGTACTGGAACTGAGCCACGCCACTACCACTGTTCACCGGCGCAACATTCACGGTGAACGTTGCGACCGCGCCAGGCGCTACCGGACCTGAAAGCCCGATGGCATCGCTGGTGCGCAGAGTCTTGAGCACCATGTAGGTGTCGCCAGGAGTCCAGATGACATTGCCGGTATTGCGGAACTGGAAGGTCACGCTCGATGACTGGCCATTGAAGATATGCGTGGGCGCAGCAGAAGCAGTGACGAGGTCGGCGGTCCGTGTGATGGCCGGAATGGAGAAGGCACCTGATCGATTGATGGTGAGATTGTGGCCGCCGACGGGGGAGATGCCATGGATGTAGATGCTCTTTCCCCCATGGGAAGCGCGCATGCCTGCATCCAGGGGTACACGGAAGTAGTAAGCACGGCCCTGCGCTTGACACGCGTTGGCAATGTTCGCATCAGAGGCATGATTCGCGCGTGCACTCGCCACGTAGGTACCGCCGCCCGCTGCTCCACCCGCGTATACGTGCACGTCGATCGACGCATCCACACCGATCGAACATGCCCAGCCTTCGACGGTGTAGTTCCAACCGGCATCCTGCACAACACCTCCGATATCTCCGGTGATGTTTGCGCTGGGTATTGCAAATACTCCCGAGTTGCCCAGCGAACGATTGCTGCTGCTGCCAAGCGGCGAGACGCCGTACACCACGATCTTGCGATCCCCCAGCTTCTGCCGGTTGGCCAGCGTCAGTGGAATCTCGAACCGATAGCTCGTTCCACTGGTACCGCACTCCGCTGCGACGCCAGGCTCACTCGCCAGGTTTGCCTGCGAACCTCCAAGGTACACACCACCATCTGCATACGCGTCTACCAGAATGGAGCTCCGTGAACCCGTTGAACACGCCCAACCGCTGACGAACCAGTTCCACTGTGTATCGTGGATGACGCCATCGACGACGCCCTTGACCATGCTGTCACCGGCATAGTCGGTGAAGGCTTTCTCAGTGCGGGTGCGGTTTGAAGCCGTATCGTAGCTATGGCGCGTCCATGACCAGGTGCCATTGCCCAGTGGATACACTTCGGTCAGCAGTCGACGTCCTGCGTCGTAGCTGTACTGGGTCCTGATTCCAACAGGTGTGGTTACGCTGGCGATGTCGCCGGTCGCGTTGTAGGTCGTCGTCGTCGTGGCCCAACCCGAGCCCGTATTGATTCGATCCGTCAACACACGCCCACGAGCGTCATAGGTAATTTCACGGACGTCACCATTGATACCGGTAATGCGACCCGGCAAGCCCAGTTCGTTGTAGGCCGAGTACGTCACCTTGTGTCCCAATGCATTGGTGACGCTGGACAGATCTCCCTTCGCATCGAATGTGGACGTGATGTCGTCCTGTGCCAGAGGACCATCCTCTTTGATGGAAGCCGTCAGCCCGTTAGCGTGATAGGTGTAGGTGTAATGTGTGGTTCTTGCTTGGCCGTTTACACCCACCGCCGTCAAATTTCGTATCGTCGCAGAGCTGACGTTGCCTCTGCCATCGTAGGTGAAGGTGGTTTCGCCATCGCCGACAAGCGTTTCTTTCAGCAAATGACGTCCTGCCGCGTCCCATTGATAGAGCGTGGCGCGTTCGGCCGAGCTTCCAACGGCCTCGCTTTTCTTCAACAGGTTGCCTTCGGGGCTGTAGTCGAAGTCGGTGATGTTGTCGACGAAGTCATGAACGATGTCCGGGTTTCCGTTGGCATCGTACGTTCGCTCCTTGTAGCTCGCAGGGCAGGTCGATGACCGGCTTCCGGTCACCGACACCTGACGACCATCCTCGTAGGCATACGTGGTGGTACGTCCCAGTGGGTTGGTCTCGCTGACTTTCAGCTTGACCGGACGTGTCCGGTCATCCGTTGCCGCCAGAAGCGTGCTCTGTGACCCGCTACGTGCAGCAAGTTGGATCGGACCACCCGGCAGCGAGCGGGGTTGAATGCAGATCTGACCCTGGCGTGGGTTGTACTCACACCACCCGGTCTCTTCGCTGCCGCGGACACCGCCCGGCCGGGCAGGCGCAGGAGGTGCTGCCACCGGCGCACTGCTCTCGACCAGGTAGCTGAAGGTATGCCGCTCTATCCCACCGGCATGCTCCGACAGCGTCGCTCGCTTGTTGGCATCGTATGCGAAGGTGGAGTACCGCACGCCGTTATAGGATTTTCCGGTGAATCCCCCCAGATAGCGCGCGTCTTCATAGTGATAGGTAATGGTCGTCTGCGGCGCACCTGGCAACGTTACGCTGGCAAGGCGGGCGCGGCCCGCTCCGAACACGTCGGCGGTATAGCCATACTGGTAGACATTCCCAGCCGGGTCCTTGGCCTGAGTCAGCAGACCATTGTTCCACGTGAACTGGATGCTGCGACCTGACGAGTGGGTGACCGTCTGCAGATACTTGTTGATGTAGGCAAAGCTCCAGTACACACCTTGCTCGTTACGGAGTTCGGTTATGTAGCCGTCTGTGTTGTAGCGCTCGATTCCAAGCTCTTCGTTGTTCAGCGTGAAACTTCCATCGCTGTTCTTCACCAGGTACGCGATCGGCTTGGCACGATCCTCGTTCCATCGCGCTTGGGCCTCATTCCAGATCAGCTTGATGCGTCGGCCATCCGGGCGCTGTGCCCACGCCGTCTTCTGCGCGTTGGAGAACGCCAGGCTGTAGTCGAAGTTGCTGATCCAGTGATTGCCGAACAGGCCCGCAGCGCTCCAGTGGTGATTGTAGGTGCGCTCGAGGAACAGGCCCATTTCCCCATTGACGGTGAAGTCGCGCTCGATCTCTACCTTGTTGCCGGTATAGAGCACGACAGGATTGCCCTTGCGCTCACTGCAGTCGTCACGGCGATCATCCGTTTGCTGTTCCAGCGCCGTTTTGGCAGGCATGGAGATATCGGAGTGGTAGGTGACGCCTCGGCCGATGGAGATTACACCCGATGATCCGATCGCCGGGCCACGTGTATGGGTGACGGTGATCCTGTCCATGTCCTTGGCGTCGGAACTGCCATTGTTATTCTGGAGATAGACGTGAGTTGCCTTCCTCGCAGAAGCGACAGGGACCCAACAGGTACTTGTCACCATCAATGGGATCAACAGAAGGGCGGTAACAGACGTACTTGTCGAACGGAGCTTCATGCTCTTGGTGTTCCTTGAATTTCTGGATCAGTGCCAACTCGCGCCTGAACAAGTGGTTCAGGGGCATGAATAGTAATCTGATGTTCAGCGGATTGAACAGCGCAGAAGTGCGCGTCCGCGAATGTCGGTCGCCGATACTGCGAAGTACATCGCATCGCTGTCATCCGGCTGAATGTGATCGGTCCCGCCGATGGTTGCCTCAGAACAACGAACCCTGCGGCGAGTCCTTGCGCGGCGGCAGCGGCTTCTGGAACCGGCTGCAATCCAGCTTCGGCCAATGGCTGTTCTGCGCATTGAAGCCCAACCGCTTGCGTGCCAGCTTGAAGCGGTTGTTCAACAGCTCCGCATACACGCCCTGGCCACGCATGCGCGTGCCGAACTGGCTGTCGTAGTCCTTGCCGCCGCGCAGTTGCTGGATCGTGCTCATCACGTGTGCGGCGCGATCGGGATGATGCGTATCCAGCCAATCGCGGAACAGCGGTGCCACTTCCAGTGGCAGGCGCAGCAGCACGTAGCCTGCGGTGCTGGCACCGGCATCGTGTGCAGCCTCCAGCACGGCTTCCAGTTCGCTGTCGTTGATCCACGGAATCACCGGCGCCACCATCACGCCCACCGGAATGCCAGCTTCATGCAGACGCTTCATCGCACGCAGCCGTGCATGCGGCGCTGACGCGCGCGGCTCCAGCTTCGCGGAGAGGTGCGGGTCCAGCGAGGTCACCGAGAAATGCACGCTGACCAGGTTCTCCGCGGCCAGCGGTGCAAGCAGATCGATGTCGCGCTCGACCAGTGCGTTCTTGGTGATCAGCGAGAAAGGATGCTTGGTCTCCAGCATCACTTCGATCAGTTGGCGGGTCAGCTTGAACTTGCGCTCGATCGGCTGGTACGCATCGGTGTTGATGCCCAGCGCAATCGGCTGCGGCACGTAACCCGGCTTCGACAGCTCCTTGCGCAGCAGTTGCGGCGCATTGGTCTTGGCGAACAGCTTGGTCTCGAAGTCCAAGCCTGGCGACAGGTTCAGATAGGCATGCGAGGGGCGCGCGAAGCAGTAGGAGCAGCAACACTATATGTGTTCGGAGAAAAGTGCTCACTGCATCGTCGGCCCACAAGAGATTTTCCGTTAAGCCTAGCGGAGCGACAGCAGTACTTCGCCTTGTAGCCTGAGGCAATTGAGCGCCGGTTAGCGCCTAGAGCGCGTCCGGCAGGGGCTCAGGGGATTCAGCGATGCTTGCAGGCCGAGGGAGCCGGAAGACCCATCCTCGCCGGCTGAAGTATGGAACCACCTCATACGATGCCTGACCTTGGCGCAGGCTGGATCACGCAGACAATGTGGATTGGAGTGAGCGACAGTAGATATGGGAACTCGTCCGCACGTAAAACGATCTACGTCCCTTTCACCTGCAGGAATACGTCGATGCCATTCTCGCCGGCGATGAGCATCACCGCGGGTAATCCGTGCGCACCCAGCCTTGTGCAGAGATGTGACAGAAGGTCCTGATCTTGGATGCTGGGAACTGCGTTCACGCCCTTGGGGTGCGAATGCCAAGCACCTATCCAAAGGACCATACCGGCTGTTCGTCGCTGAGCCTCATTGATGTCTTCCTGCACGCCGTAGCTACCGCACTGGAAGTCCGTCTCAGTTGACACACTGTCCCTTGGCGCGGGACGGCCGTCCACGAGATGGATTGTGTTGAGCTTGAAATCGACGACGCCCAGAAGGATTCCTCCGGTTTCGAGTGGAAGCGAGTTGGCTCGTTCCCCCAGGAGTTGTTCGCAGAGACCTTCGTCCCAGAAAATCTCCCAGTCTCCGACCTTTTTCGAAAAGGTTCGTCTGGCCGCCACCTCAATGTGACGAATGCTGCCGTCGCTCGAAGACTCCCATACATCGATACTTGCACCGGAAAGCATTGACCTATTCCTGATCTGCCTTGCAAGCAATGATGCACTTCGCAGCACCTGGTCGTAGCCCAGGACGACAGAGACATCGCGACAGCCCGCCCCACTTCGAAGTGGGCGACCCTTTGCTTCGAGATGCACTGCTCCCCAATCTTGCTGGATGATCGCCCTGTAGTACTGGGCCTCAAGCGATGCGCCTCTGATCTCCTGCGCGCTATCCTCAGCAAGAAGCACGCAGCCATCTCCCGACGGCGTCAAGAAGGCTGCCATACCTCGAGGTAGGTCCGCTCCAGACCACGCCCTAGTTACCTGGATGGTTGTTGATGCATCGATGAGGAGATCGCCACGCTTCAGGCACGCGTGTACCGGCTCTGTATCAAGGTCCGAGGCCCGATTCTGCAACGCTTTCACATCTGGGTCGGCAAACCCGAGCGTCCGCCGCGCATGGCGTTTGGCAACTTCGACTTTTGGTAGCCCAACCTGATCTTGGGTGCCGACATGCCGGACGACGTTGTGCTGAGCCAGAACGTCGGGATCAATGTAGTCCCAGTGGCCCCATGCGGAGCGGGACCATATATCGATTAGGGCACTTCCCAGGGCGCCCACGCCTGCAATTACGCCGCGGAACTCACCGTTTTCAATTCCCGACCATCGCTTCGCCTCGTCTCGATCAAGACTGCGGCTGACGTCGATGTGCAGCACCTCGATATCTTGCCAACCCTTCTCTGGCCACCTTGGTCCCTCTCCAAGTATAAGGACTGGCTGGACTGTATCGTTCTCTCCGTACCGGCCAAGTGCCTGTATTTTTAGCCCTAGCGCGACCAGGTCACAATCGATTCTGAAGCCCATCGAGTCGATGCTCACAACTTCACCGTCTCTTAGCCGCGGAAGACGAACGATCAAGATGATTCGCCCCTGACCCGGCTGGACGTTGGCGTTGCAGCATCGCCGGAAAGCCTCTTGAACGGATTTGGCCAGTCCCGGCATCAGCGAGCTTCCCTTAGCAACAAGCAGCTCTTCAAGACTGCCAAGCGATGACGGCGGCGAGGAGAGTGGCAGGTGCGCGATTGGGGCGGCATCCATGATGAGTATGCGATGAGGCGCCCGTGCCGGAGAAGCGGACGCGACAATGCGCGTGCGATATGTCACTCCGCGTTCCCACTCCCACGCGTCCATCAAAGCAAGCTCCTTGGACGGATCGCTCAAAGCCTCCGCAAAGTCCGGCGGGAGCATTAGGCACTGCCCAAGGCTGTAGAAGACAGGCTCCAAGCCGCGGTCGGCCCCATGAATCGTCCCATCTGCCGTCTTTTCCAGCCAGGCTAGAAGGGTCTCGAGTAGCGCTTCTGGCGTGAACCTGTGTTCCGCAAGCTCCCAGTCTCCCTCCATAATGCAGAGAGACGGCGGTCCTTGGTCGCCCGTGGAGTACTGATGCAGCGCTCTCGGAAAGCTCTTCCTGAGAGGTCGAGCTTCGAATGGGAATCGGGCACCAGTTCGGTAAAGAAGTGCCATTCGTTCGATGCGGTGAATCCCTGCGTCGTTCCCGGGGGACACGGCGCCATCACCAACATCGGCCACTATGATCTCTGCAACGAATGGGTGTTCAAGCCGTCTCAGCTCCACAACATTGATATCCGCATGTGCATTGCAGGCCCTGAGGAGGGCTTGCATGCGGCTATCGCGGAATGGATCAGCCTCATCTTTGGGGATGATGACCCCCCAGTCGAGAAAATCTGAAGTCACTGAGGGCTGCCCGCACGCGGCGCGGCAGCCAGTGCCGCTACCGTAGAAGAGCCTGCGCCTGCCTTCCTGACTCGGACTGCCCCGAATGAAACCTGGAGATCCAGCGGAGTCTGCTCCCAGTACTGCGGATACTCTCCGGTGCACATGAATTTTCCACCCACAGCAGCCAGGATGCTCTCGTACTCCCTCTTAGCGCGAATGCACGGCGGATCATTCTTGTCATCCAGGATCCGCTTTGAGCTAGCCACAATCACGGCACCTGTCTTCGCCTGACCCAGGGCAGCTCGCGCTTCAGGGGACACTTGGGCCTTCTCGCCCTTTTCGGACCAGCTATCCCATGACAGCGAATGCCACGAGCAATGGTGTGGTGCCTGAAGAAGGTCGTACTGCAGCGCACCGCTCTTCCCATACTCAGTCCAGAGAAGCTCCCATACGTAAACCTCCGCATCACCGCCAGACAGGAACTTGCAGCGGGGGCGTCCGGCCTCGACGGATTCCAACGCGAAGTTGATGACGATGCTGGAATTGTTCTTCTTCAGCTCCTCAACAATGTCCGGGTCGTCGCAGAGGATGGGCGCGAGCAGCGTTGCCTCAAAGTAGGAACTATTAGCACCATTAATGCGGCTGAAGGTGCTGCCAGGTTTGATGACGATAGGGGCGAGATCGTCCGTCTTGCCGTCAACGTCCTCACCCATCAGAAGTACACGCTCACCGTCCTTGTTCCCTAGACCATGGCGGTACTGGGTTACCCGCCGCTTTGCCTCGCGATTGAAGGCCAAGGCGTCGTCGCAAAGAACATGGTCCTTTGAACGACGGCGGAAGACCAACGGAGACGACCAGATTTCACGTATAACAATCCGCTTGTCCTTGTCAGCTTTCTTGTCATCAGGATAGTCCTCGATCGGCCCCAGATAGAAATGACGGGCTAGGCCGAGACAGTGGTCCTTGTCGGGGTGACTCAACATGAAGACGTCTACATAGGGTCGGCCAAGTCCATCCCGCTGCAGCCTGGCTCGCAGATCCGAAGCCACATCACGTACCGAAGTGTCGTCAGCATCGTCCGCCGCGGCGCGGATGTTAACGTCAATCAGGATAGAGCTGACCGCAGCATCCGCGAGGCGGATCAGGGTCATGTCACCGCAGTCGACCGGGAAGAACGTGATGTTGCTCATTCGAGTTACGCCTCATCGTGTTGGCCACCCCCCGGTGGCCATTGGACGCACTATACTACGAAAAACTACGAGGTCATAAAAAATAGTGGCCGCCATCGGGAATTTCATAGATGTCCAATAAATTCAATGACTTGAAAGGAAGTTCTGGCCGCAAAGAACGTTGGGGACAGGCCCGCCGGCTAGAGTTCATTGACTCCCGACTCTTGTGGGGGGGGAAGGTCAATCGTTCCGACCTCGTGGAGTTCTTCAAAATCTCGCCCCCTCAGGCAACGCTGGATTTTGCTGAATACGCTGCACGCGCGCCCCAGAATGCAAAGTACGACGCCAAGGAACGCGCGTATGTGGCAATGCCGACCTATACGCCAATCTTTACCGAAGGATCGAGCGCCCGATATCTAGCAGAGCTGCATGCCATCACCACTGGCTTGCTGAGCCCCGATCTAAGTTTCTTAGGCAATCCGCCGCCTTCGGAGATTGTGAGCTTCCCGGCCCGCCGGGTCGATGTCGGTCTTCTACGGGAGACCTTGGCTGCAATTCAGTCCGCTAAGGCTCTGGAGATCACCTACCAGACCATGGCGCGTGCTGAGCCAGATGTAAGGTGTGTCTCTCCCTTAGCGTTGGCGTACGACGGGTTTCGATGGCACATCCGAGCCTACTGTCACCTGCGCAAGGACTACCGCGACTTCCTCTTCGCCCGAATCTTGACGGCCATGCCATCTGGAAACGCTCAAGCCGCGATCAGTGGCGACGAACAATGGAACCGCATAATCGATGTCGAGATAGCCCCTAACCCCGCGCTCTCTGAGGGCGCGCGGCGAGTTATTGAACTGGATTACGGCATGTCAGACGGAAGATTGAAGTTGAGGTGCAGACAGGCTATGGGCTACTACTTGCTGGCACGCTTGGGTCTCAAGGAGCAGGAGAACGAATCCGCAAAATCGCAGCAGATCGTCCTCGCCAATCGCGCTGAACTGGCAACCTACCTCCCCACCATTGTGCGGCCGGAGCGGTAGATGGGGGGGCGATCATGCCGCGCCAGGAGCAGCGGAACCTGGCTGGGTTCCCTCAATGGCTAGAACAGTTCGAACCAGACGGACACCGGCTACGCGGGCCACGACACTAGCGCCAAGGTACTGAAGACAGAAAACTGCAGCAACGGGACCGCGGGCGAAGCCGAGATCAAAGACAGTGAGCGTGATGGGAGCCGCCACGGTCACCATGAGTGAGACTACTGCCAGATCCCGGAATGTGAGATAGCGGCGATTGGCATCAAGGACCGCCTCATCATTGCGATGGTCGCGGTAAATCTTGTACCAAAGGCGTTGCTGGGCATCCGGGTCCGACGGAAGAGGACCCCGTCGTGCCGCAACTGCGTCGGCGTCTATTCTCGAATCCTCCTTCAGGTGCCTCGAGAATGCCGAATAGCCAGGCAAGTGATACCTAGTTTTCCAGAAGACGATCGCCGCCTTCAGCTCCGGTGACAACACTGACGTCATCATGTACAGCATCGGGGGCGACAGCACTGTCGTCAGCCCGCCGATGATCATTTTCGGCTCGGCGGCACCCCACCGCCAATCGGGCGTCAGTGCATATGTCAGCAGCGCCATATCGAAAGCTACAAAGGCCCCGATCCACCTAAGCAGTCCTCCTTTTGCAGACACCTCATTCTCCCCGTCGACTAGATTAGCAGGTGGTCGAGATCTCCTTCCCCGACTAGATTATGCCTTCCCGATAGGGGATGTATGTAGAGTGCCCGGGATCTGTCCCCAAGGTATAACCCATGCCTCCGGGGTCAACCTCCGCCTCCCCTGTCGATCCTTCCAGGAGTAGCCGGCCGAGATGCGCCGGTGCTTGGGCGGGGCGCCTGGTTGGTAAGCGCTGTGGGCCATCAAGCCATGCCCGGCGTTGTAGGGGGCTGGCGCCGACCAGTGGTAGCCATGCGTACCGCTCGCCGCGTGCCAACTGGAGGAAGGCTCGCTTTCAACGCAGTGCATCCTTAGTGTTTCGCAGCTTGAAACGATCGGATCCTGATGGGTGGTGTTTGAGGACCAGCTATACGTCTATGACCATACAGGGCTCCGGCCGAAGTCGGACCTACACTCATCTGACTTGATCCCATCCCCACAATGTAGTGCTTGGAGTGGAGGGACCTCGATCTTGGATAGCCATCCAACATCTGCCAACATTCCCCCGATAGACAGGGAGGGTCCCCATGGAACGAGTGATCGAGATCTACCACGACGGTGACTTGGTACGTCTGGTCGACGAGGCTGAAGTCGGAGCAAGGGACAACACATATACGGTTGTTGTGGGGGAGAACGGCGTTGGGAAAAGCCGGCTGCTGTCGGACATTGCTCGTGGACGGATCAAAGACTACGACCTAATGGGTGCTCGGCTCCTAGGCGCTCCCGACTTTCCTGTGGTCATTGCGGCATCAACCAGTCCGTTCGACAAATTTCCTGCTCCGCCTAGGCGACATGCGAGAGCACAGAAGAACTACCGCTATGTTGGCATGCGCGGTGAAGGTATATACGGCGCTTCATCCGCTGTATCGCTGCTGTCTTCCGCAGCTCGCGGGTTGCTATCGAAACTGTCCGAAACTCCACCGAGCTTGAACCTACTGGGTGTTCTGAATTCATTGAAGTTCTCTCCAGTGTTCAACTTTGTCTTAAAGCCCCAATTTGAACGCTCGCTCGAAAGTGACACCTCAACCCGTCACAGGGGTGACAGATCCTCCTTCAAGTTTGGCGCTTACAGGTATAGTTTTGATACCCGCGTCGCATCGATCCTTGAGGCGACCAATAGCTTGCAAGTAGTCCTGAGGGACCTCGACATCGCCTCTGCTCTTATGGATGCGCCTGGCGCGTTGCGCCTCACTGTTGATTTCCGAAGTAGCGTCGCGACTCTTAGCGGGGCGGTGATAGAGCCTAGACATCTTGGCGCAATTCTCAGGTTGTTCGACGAGAACTTGCTTCGTCTGATGGACATTGAGGTGGAGAAGTATCGGCGGCAGTCTTTCAGCCTTAAGCGGGCAAGCTCTGGTGAGCAGTGCTTGCTTGTGTTGATGCTCGGCGTTGCAGGGCACATTCAAGACCACTCTTTGATACTGATAGACGAGCCCGAAATCAGTCTCCACCCAGAGTGGCAGGAGCGCTTCATGGCGCTCCTGCAGTCTGCATTCTCGCATTACATCGGTTGCCAGTTTGTGATTGCCACGCACTCGCCTCAGATCATCTCCAGACTTAGTGGCCCCGGATCCTTCATCTGTCACCTACGCAAAAGGAAGCTCTATCCTGCGTCGAAGTTTCAACATCGCTCCGCAGACTTCCAACTGGCGGAGCTGTTTGACGCACCCGGCATGATGAACGAGTACATCTCCAGGGTATGCTTCAATCTCATCGCCCAAGTGCGCGTCGGCCGCCCATTTACGCGCGAAATGGAGCGCGAGATCGACTGGCTGTTCGAAGTGCGCTCGAAGCTTGATCCTAGCGACAAGCTAATAGCGTTGATCGACTCACTCTCAGCGCTTATCAAGGAGGGGCGGGCTTGATTGACGAACCTGTTGTCTTTAGCCCGGATGCGCTCAATAGAATTGCAACCGTACGTGCTCATCCAGCATATGACCATACGATGTGGTCCGACGCCAGTCTTGAGCCGGTCCGTGTGGAAGTCCGAGATCATTACAGACGCGTGCAACGCTTGGCGTGTGTGTACTGCCTCAACCCCCTATCGATCAGGTCGGCCGCAGGATCTCCCGTCGAGCACATTGCTCCTAAGGCGATGTACCTAGGATACATGTTTGAGCCACTCAACCTGTGCGTCTGCTGTCCTGATTGTAATGAGTACAAGAGCAGCCGGGAGGTTCATGTCGACCCACCCGTCAAGGGTTACGTTCCTGTGGCTTACCCCAATGATCCTGAGAAGTTTAGGATCGTACATCCGCACTTTGATGAGTACTCAAAGCACATTAGGCGGGCCGGCATACTCTACATACCGATGAGCCAGAAGGGCAGCTACACCTTCTATGTCTGCCATCTAGGTCGCTATCTGAGTGAGCTGGGCATGTCGGAAGATCTGTTCAACGACTTGAATGCCGTTATGCAACGTCATAGGTTCCATGAGGGATAAGGGCAGATAGGGCGGTGCAACAGTTCGACGACGCGCCTATGCTACGTCGATGGAGATAACTTCGTCGGAGCGACTGGTTGGTCGACCCAACCGGCAGCCGCCCGGGGGGCTTTTCGACGTAGACGTGGCGGAGAGTAGCGACGCTTGGACTTAGAGCATCAATTGCTACTGATATTGAGCATGATTCTTAGGCTTTGGTACATGACGATATCGAGGCTCTGGACTGTTGGGCAGTAAGTTACCGCATTGGAGTTTCGCGTTGAACAGTACCTCACAGAGTGCCTTTGACTTGGAAGACGCCGTGATGCCACTCCTGCGGGATGGCGCGTGGTGGGATACTCACTCTCCTTACTACCGTTATGCCTATCAAGAAGCCGACGCCTACTTCCTTGCTATGGAGCGGCTGACTGCTGGGGAAGCGCAGTTGGCGACAGTGCGGGGAGCTACCGGGTTCAATGACGTGTTTGCGAATGATGTGCCGGATGATCTTATTGAGCTTCACGAGGCCGCCTATCGCCATGCCATTAGCTGCCATCTTTTTGTGTGCATGGCTCTGGAGGGATTCCTCAACGCCTACGGAGTTCGCCGGCTAGGCGAACGGTTCTACCAGCAAAACCTGGAGCGCGTGGGCATCACAGAGAAGCTCGCAATCTTGGGCGTATGCTGCCGTCAGTGGACCCTCGCGCCTGATTCAGAAGTTCGTAGGGATTTCAGGCAGTTGTTCGACGATAGAAATCGTCTTGTCCATCCCAAGACGAGAGAGATGCGCTGGGACAGGCTCGAAGATGCGCTTTACGGGCATCCTTCAGAGATCGCGCTTCACGAAACTATGGCGCGCTTGGAGAGATGCATCGATTTCCTGTGCGAGGCAGACAACGACATCCATCGGGATTTCTACTTCCGTAGGTAGCGCTGTCTGCATGGATAGGCGGATCTGCTAAGGAGCGGGGCTAGCGCAACGCTCCCCACGCTAGTCCCTGTTGGTTAGGGCAATTGCATTCACCTTCGTTGCTTTCCAACGCGGTTATTGCTGCCATTTGTACCGACTAGAGATAGGAATCGATGACGTATATGTTCTCCCGCGTAGGATCTACATATGTCGTCTCGGGGAAGATGATGTGCTGCGTCTGAACTAGGGAAGGATGGCCTCGACGGGGACCTCTGATTCTGTGTTCGGATCTTGAGACAGCCGCTGGATCCAGAGGCTCTGATCTCTGCGAGCGATTCGTCCGATGCTATCGGTCCTTAATCTGGCTGGCACGCACACTCTTCACCAGCTTCGATACGTGCTCAGAGACCTCGGTAGGGGAGAGCCCCAAGGCAGAGGCGATGAGACAGAACTCCAGAACATCCAGGCGCCGTGCGCCGGACTCAACCGAAGAAACTCTCTGCTGGGGCCATCCCAGATGGGAAGCCAGCTTGGTTTGACTGATCCCCAGCGACTCACGTCGCTCGCGAAGCTGGCCGACCAACCGAAGGTATGCACTTTGGTAGATCGTTTTAGTAGCCATCGGGTCCGCCTGTAGGGGCGGAATGGAATCTATGGCCGAGGCAGCGGATACATGAAAATTGTGTGGACTGGTTCCCGGGAGCTTGCTAGCATCGGAGCTGGTTGAACTGCCGGGGATCGAGTGATCTATGGGCGTGACCAACAGACCCTCATCTCCCCGTGGCCAGACCTTGATGCGCTACTCGTATCGCTTGGGCCGTTCTACGCGTGCGCGTGGTGTGCGCTTGAGCGCTCGACTTCGATCTCCGCACCTGTAGCCGCTGACCCAGCTATTGCGCAGCACTTGTTGCTATTCCTTAAGGCAGCGGGTGTTCTGGCTGAGACGGGCTCGTCAAACGGTTCTACAAGGCGCTCTCTTTACGACCCTGTGAGCTGGAGCTATCGGGAAAGCAGTCAGCTGCCGGACGATCTGGGTGCTTCGCTAACCCATGCACTGAGAGCCTGGTGCCCCTCGCTTGGAGCGCACGACCGTCAGTGGCTTTGGCGTCAGCTTTCCAACCACGAGGTTGCTGCCTATCTCGTGTCACTGCTACGCAAGCATAGAATCGGGATTCAGCACGCCGAGGAGATCTTGCGCGTGCAGGAAGAACGCTGGCGTGAGCTGAGCCTGGGACGCAAGCGATATGTGCTTTGGTCATCAATTCGAGGAGCTGCCAGTCATTTCTTGAGCACCGGCGGCGACGAATCCGCGGCAGTGACCGTGCTGAGCCGCGAGATACGAAGTCGAACAGACTGGCTCTCTCACAAGCAAGCATTGGGAACACTAAGCAAGTCTGACTACAGCTTCTTGCCAGATCCCGCGTGGCGGCGACCGCTGATGGTCGATGTCGCATTGGAGTGCTTGCTGCCCATTGGCGACGACTACTGGCTTGCCCCTCCAGTTCTGGGTGCCCAGCAAGACAGGCCCAGAGCCAGATCGCGTCTCTTACGACGCACTCAAACGTAGACAGGCTCCTATCTCATGCGTCCCACCATCCTTGCCCTCGATCTAGAGGGAACGCTGATCTCCAATGCGGTAAGCCAGATTCCTCGACCAGGCCTTCGCGATTTCCTGGACTACGTTCGGGTCAGCTTCAACGAGGTTGTGCTCTTCACGACGGTGCCTCGGGACAACGCGCTAAGAATCGCATCACTTCTGGCTGAGGAAGGACATGCGCCTGGTTGGTTCGCAGAGGCTCGCTACGTCGAATGGAAAGGTTCTACCAAAGACCTTCGATTCGTGTCTCCCCGCTTGGGCCAAGCCCTGCTGTTGGATGACCACAACCCTTATGTCCAGCCCGACCAACTCCAGTTTTGGGTTGAAGCTCCACTGTTCGCGTCGCCATACCCTGCCGATGACCGCGGTTTACGGATCTCCCGGAGACGCATCGAGGAAAGGGTAATGATGCTTTCCATGTCAGCTGGGCAAGGCGACTGAAGCTAACTTGTGAAGGCGCCTAGAGGCCTCTTGGCTCTCTACGTGAAGGCACCAACCAACTAATCGGCGAAGTCTGCATGACCAGAACCAGTCTTTCCAACCCTCTTCAGATAGCAACTCTCCCGGTCGGCCGACGTGGAGGAGCCATAGGAGTCACTTTCGCTCCAGGCAAGCATCAAGAAGCTGCAATGACTGGCTCTTGGTCGCGAGATCTGGAAATGGACCTTCAAGCTATAGGTTCTTGGGGCGCCAACTATCTCATCAGCCTGATTGAGCCATGGGAGTTCAAGGAGCTTCAGATCACTGCTCTACCGGAGCGTGCGAAATCCCATGGCCTACGGTGGTACGGTCTGCCAATTGTGGATGGCAAAGCGCCCGACTCCATATTCCTTCAGAGCTGGAAGGACCTGGAGACGCGCTTCTGCGACGCACTGCTTGAGGGAAAGAGAATTGTCGTCCATTGCAAGGGGGGGCTTGGTAGAGCAGGTACAGTCGCCTGCATGCTTCTCCTCGCAACCAAGACCTCCCTCAGCAGCGAGGATGCGATCAAGCGCGTGAGAGGCGTACGCCTTGGTGCTGTTGAGACATTGGAGCAGGAGGAGTTCCTGCACGAGTGGGGATCTGCCCGCCATCGCCTCTAGGGAGGCTCGGATCAGCTTCCTGCCCATGTAAAAAGACCAACCGTAGAGATAGCTCCAAACGAGTGCCCCTCATTCGCTTTCGGTCTGAAGTAGAGCCCGAGCGCCTGGCAGTACAGCTACAGAGGTTCCTGCAGGAAATACCCGCAGGAACCCAGTGCCCACTCGTCTGAAGGTACTTCAGCCTAGCGGCCCAGTTGCCGACTACGGCGTGTCCCACAGCGAGATTGCTGGACGTCAAGCCATTACGACGGTCTTCGATTCCATGAAGGCGACCAGACCTTCAACGCCGCCTTCGCGGCCAACGCCAGACTGCTTGAAGCCGCCAAAGCCGATAGAGAAATCGGTACGCGGACCATTGTGGCCAACGGTGCCCGCACGAATCTTCCTTGCGACTTCGAAGGCCTTCTTCGGATCGTTTGTGAACACCGCGGCGTTGAGTCCGAAGCGGCTCTCATTGGCGATCCGGATTGCGTCTTCCTCGTCATTGGCAGGAATAACGCAGAGTACCGGTCCAAAGATCTCTTCCTGAGCGATGGTGGACATGTTGTCGACATTGCCGAACACGGTCGGCTCGAAGAAGAAGCCCTTCTCGATTCCTTCCGGCCGCTTGCCACCCGCGGCAAGAGTTGCGCCTTCGGCAACACCCTGGTCTACGAAGCGTTGGACGGTATCGCGCTGGCGTGCACTAGCCAGCGGTCCAGACCCAGTGCCCTCAGCAAGCGGATCACCCAACTTGACTCCCCGGGCGATCTTGGCAAGCGCCTCCACCATCTGATCATGCTTTGCTCGCGGGACCACGATGCGGGTCAAGCTGTGGCAGATCTGTCCGGTGTTGTAGGTGAAGTAGGAGTTGCCAAGGATCTTTGCAGCCTCTTCGATGTCATAGTCATCCAGGATGATCGCGGGCGACTTTCCACCCAGCTCCAGCGTCACCCGCGCGACGCGCTCCGAGGCGACCGCTGCAATGCGCTTGCCGGCGCCGGTGGAGCCGGTGAAGGTGATCTTGTCCACAGCCGGGTTGGCCACCAATTCTTCGGAAACGTCACGATCGGCAGTGACCACATTGATCACGCCCGGCGGCAAACCCACCTCTTCGCAGATCTCAGCAAGCATGTAAGCCGAGCAGGGGGCTTCGGGCGAGGATTTGATTACCAACGTGCAGCCGGCCAGCAGTGCGGGCGCCGTCTTGTAGGCCATCAGGCCTGCCGGGCCATTCCACGGAATGATCTCCGCGACGACACCTACCGGCTCGTAGACCCGGTAGCCAAGATTGCCGGTCACCGAGCGGTGTTCTTCGGTAAATGGGAACGTCGACGCCATCTCTGCGTACTGGCGGAATGCGCCGCTGATGAACAGCCCGATGCGAGGCTGAGCGACCTTGAAGACGATGCCGGTCTCCAGGGACCAGACGCGCGCGAAGTCATCATTCCTTGCCTCCAGGCGTGCCGCAATCTTCTCCAGGTAGCCGGCCCGCTCCTGCGGCGTCATCCGCGCCCACGGTCCGTTGTCGAAGGCATCACGTGCCGCATCGACTGCGCGCTGCATGTCGACAGAGTTCGCTTTGGGTACCGATGCAATCACGTCTTCGGTAGAGCAGTCCAGAACGTCGAACGTTTCATTCGAATCGGGTGCGACCCACTGGCCACCAATGAAAAGGCGGTCCGGATGCTTGAGGTCGATAGTGCGTTTCATGTTCTTCTCCAGGTTTGATGAGTTCTGTTGAATAGTGTTGAGGAGGTTAGAAAAGGAACACGCCTTTTCCACTGGCTTGCTTGTTGAAGTCGGCATAGGCCTCGTTTGCCTGTTCCAGGCGCCATTCGCTGGTGAACAGGTCGTCGACCTTCACGCCATGGCTTGCGATGAAGCGCGCGCATTCGTCCATGGCAGTCTCGGACAGCGTGAAGGAGCCGATAACGTTCCGCTGCTTGCCGATCAGGTCCCGCATGACGTCGATCTTCAGTTCTCCGCCCACCGCCACCAGGGCAGTACGGCCCCAGGTGCGTGTGCTTCGAATGGCCTGGGCGCGAGGAATAGGCCCGCCGGCGCAATCGATCGAGCAGGACACGCCTCGGCCAGTCGTGAGCTTGTGGATCTCTTCAATGGGGTCTGAAGTACTTGCGTCGATGGCATGTGCGACGCCGAAGCGCTTTGACTGGGCAACCCGTTCCGCATTGATGTCCACACCGAAGACTTCAATCCCCATGGCAGCCGCCATCTGCGCTACCGAAAGGCCCACCGGGCCCAGCCCGTACACGGCCAGCGTATCTCTGGCGCTGATGTCCAGGCGTTGCAGCGCGCCGTATGCGGTACCGGTACCACAGGCGATCGCCGCACCGCCCTTGAAGCTCACATCGGCGGGCAGGTGCACCAGCGACGTCACCGGAACCTTCATGTAGTTCGCGTGTCCGCCATCCCCCAACACGCCGTAGATCTTGGCGCCCTGGTCGCAGAGCTGAGTCCATCCCGACCTGCAGTGCTCGCAGGTGCTGCATCCGTCGTAGTGGAAGACGATGACCCGATCACCCTTTTTGAACGAGCCGCGTTCGCTGCCTGGGCCGATCTCTGCGATGACGCCACAGGGCTCGTGCCCGCCGATGATGACGTCCGACGTCATCCTGCTACGCATGCCGAGCATGTCCAGGGCTTCGGCCATGCCATGCCGATAGTAGTGAAGATCCGTGCCACACATCCCCGAGGCCTTGATCTCGATGATGGCCTCACCTGGGCCCGGCACGGGATCTGCGAAGTTCATTACTTCCACTTCGCAGTTTCCCTTGAATACCATTCCGCGCATTACTCTGTTCCTCTTCTTCAATGGATGAAGCGATGGAGGTTCCTTTGCATGGCGATGCTAGGCAGCTCTGGCGCTTCGAAAAAGACGGGAGGGATTGACGCAGTGTCAATCCATGATTGCCAATTCGTGCTCTGAAGATGCGTTTGGTCATCCCGGGCCGGCTTCTGGCACAGGTGTGTGATGCTTCGGCTTTCTGATGCGATTTAGCGGATGGATCTCTGCGCCAAGGCAAAGACTCCCGAGAATGCAATGACGATTGCCAGCAGCACGTAGCCGTCCTGGATGCTCAGGAAATCGACCTGTCGCATCAGCTCGCGATAGATCTGTGCAATGGCATCCATCCGGGCTTTTGCCAGATCGCCGCTATGGACAACCAGGCTTGCTGCCAGTCGGTCGAGATGTTCGTTGAAGTTCGGGTTGTAGTTGCTCACGTTCTCCGCAAGCCGGGAGTAGTGAAGCTGGGATCGATGCTGTTCGAGCGCGATGAACGTTGCCGTCGAGAACGACAGCGTTAGTTGCTTGACGACGTTCTTCAGCCTGTAGGCATGGCTGTAGTCATCCGCCTCGAACATGCTGAAAGTCACTGACGCGACGGGCAGCGCCATGGTCAGAAGTAGCGCGCCGCGGAAGAACAAAGGTGGCACCAGCCACTCTTGGTTTGTGTTCGGGGGAATCGCGGTGAACCAAGCGCAGACTAGGAATGCCACAACATAGCCAGGCAGGATCAGCCATTTCTTCCGTGGCAGCAGCGGCGACACACGGAAGTAGATGAAGACCAGGGGCAGCGCTAGCAGTGCGGTTGCGCCAACGATCTGGCCAGCCTTGTCGACGGGATAGCCTAGGCCGCCTTCTAGGAAGCGCGACGTGAGAAAGTTCAACGCATTGTTTGCGTAGTAGAAGCAGACATACATCACCAGCCCGGTGCGGAAGGTCTGCTGCCTGACGGCATGGAGCCGCAGCAGGGGCCTTTGATGATGCCATTGGTGATGCGCGAACCAACTGAGTGCTGCGATCCCTGCCAGCGCACTGGCGACCAATGCCGGCGAACTGGCAAACAACTCGAATCGCACCTGCTGCATCGAGATCTGCAGCGCGGAGATGGCAACGGCGAAAAGGATGTAAGGTCCGGCATGGCTCTCACCGTGCTCCTCCTGGGGAAGGACGCCCAGGTCAGGCAGCGCGACGTAGGCCAGTATGGCAACCGGGATGGCAGCGACGGCTGTTGCGATGAACAACGCGCTCCAGCCTTCCTGTACCACCAGATAGCCGCCCACCAGTGGTGCAAGTGCGCTTCCCAGAAGGATCAGAGAGAGAAACTTTCTCAGTCCTTTTGCCCGTTGGGCACCCTCTGTGCCCCGCTGCAGTGCGATACGACAGGCGCTGAGCATGGGGCCCATGGCATAACCCTGAAGCCCACGGGCGAGCATCAGTTGGAAGGCAGACTCCGCGATGCCCGCTAGCGCGGCGGTCACAGCAAAGAGGAGCAGAGAAGCGGTGATGTATCGCCGGTAGCCCAGCCGTTCCACCCACCACTGCTGCTGAACGATTCCCAGCACGGAGGTGATGGCGTATGCGCTGCTTGCCCATACCAGCTCAGATGAGCTGGCACTGACGCCACCCGCGATGTGGCTGGCGAAATAGGTGAAAGCGGCGTGGTCGAAGTAATCCAGCGCCACGGTCAGAGCGAGGGCCCAGGTCATCAAGGCTGAGACGGACTCGCGCCCTCGTGAATCCCCGTCCTGAGACAGAGCAGCGTCCACGACTTAGCTCTCCTGGCCTTCGCCCGCCGCCCTCTTGCTCCGGGCGAGAATCCGCTTGCCGCGCATTGCGTCTTGGCTCTGGCCAGAGAGTCGCTCGTTGACGTAGTCCAGATCGTCATTTAGTTCGGTGCGCAGTGCTTCGGCCTCTTTCAGCTCCTTCCGTGCCGCGGCGATGCGCGCATCCAGGGCCGCGATCTGCTCACTGAGGCCTTGGGATATCTCGCGAAGCGAGGCGTCCGCGTAGATCGTGCTGCCATCATCGAGCGTCTCAACTGGGCGCTTGAGCATCTCGGCGATGCCCTGCAGCGAGAAGCCAAGGGAACGCAGGCGAAGAATCCGCGCCATGCGCGCGAGATCTTCCTCGCTGTACAGCCGGTAGCGGCCGTCGCTGCGCTGCGGAACGACCAGGCCACGCTCCTCGTAGTACTTCAGCGTCCTCGGGGTCACGCCGAGCCGTTCCGCTGCGTCTCTTACGGTGATCGAGGGCTGGGTATCGCTGCTGGTCATGACATTGGCCCGATGCAAGATGCACGTAAACGTATACGTTCACGTACACCTTTGCAACGGACGGCTGTTCAGACTTTGGATCCAGACAGCTTCGTGAGGGACCTGCCGGGCGCTATGCCGATCGCATTTCCACCAGCAGATCGATCAGCGCCCTGACCTTGGCCGGCATCTGATCTCGGGAGGGGGCATAGATGTAGAAGCCTGGGAATGGCCGCGACCAGTCCTGAAGCACCGGGATCAGCCGTCCGGACTCAAGGTGCTGGCGGAGCGCGATGTCCATGTGCTGAACCAGGCCCACGCCCTGCAGCGCGGCATCGATCATGGCTTCGTCATCGTTGGTGATGAACGACCCCTGGGGTGAAACCGAGAACTCGTGGGACTCCGGCTCCGGGCTGGTGAACTCCCAGCCGTGAATCGCTCCAGTGGCCATGCTCCTGAACCCGACACAGTTGTGCGAAGCCAGATCCGTGGGAGTTCTGGGAATGGGATTGCGCTCGAAATAGGCTGGTGATCCTGCAACCACCAGCTCGATCTTGGGCGAGATGGGAACAGCGATCATGTGCTCGGCCAGGCTCTCACCCAGCCGGATCCCCGCGTCGGCACCTTCGGCAACAATGTTGGATAGGCGATCGTCCATCATCAGCTCGAGCTTGAGCTCTGGATAGCGCCTGCCCAACTCAGCCAGATGGGGCTGTATCAGGTATTTGGCCGCCACGTGAGACGTGCTGATGCGTAGCAGGCCTGACGGCGCTCCGCCCGCCGCGCTCAGCTCCCGAAGCGAGCGCTCGATAATTCCCAGTGCCGGGCTGACGCTGTCAAAGAGACGTTGACCATCCTCCGTGAGCGACATATCACGCGTCGTTCGGTACAACAGCTTCACGTCCAGCTGCCGCTCTAGCGTTTTGAGGCTTTGTGACAGAGCCGCCTTCGATACGCCAGCCTCATTGGCAGCCTTGGTGAAACTTCGATGCGTGGCGATGTGGGTGAACCACGCCAAGGCGGGGAGCAGGGAGGGATCCATCTAGGCGTCTCTACTGTAAACAAATTTTTGACTCTGCGGTCGGAATTACCATCTTGTTCCGACTCAATCGCTTTCTTACTCTTTCCCTGCCGGCGACGCAATCCCTTTCGCCGTAGCGATGCAACAACGGCATTTGACCGCAGCCCCTACCCGAGGACGCACCATGGAAAGCGTAAAGATCCGCAACCCCGACATGTACTGGGATATTGCTGCAGATATCCACTTCCCCCCTGGCTTCGACAAGTCCAAGCGCTACCCCACCATCATCAGCGCGCACCCGATTGGCAGTTGCAAGGAACAGACCTCCGGCAACGTCTACGGCACTGCACTGGCCCAGGAAGGCTTTGTTGTCATTGCCTTCGACGCGAGCTTCCAGGGCGCCAGCGGCGGTGAACCGCGTTTCATTGAGGATCCGACGTTGCGAGTGGAGGACTTCCGCCACGTCGTCGACTACCTCGTGACGCTTCCCTACGTCGACGACGCACGCATCGGCGTTCTTGGTATCTGCGGCGGCGGTGGCTATTCAATCAACGCCGCAATGACCGAGCGCAGGATCAAGGCCGTCGGCACCATCACCGGTGCCAACTATGGCCGCCTGTTCCGCGAAGGATTCAGCAACTTCGACCCGATCGGTGCATTGGAAGCGATCGCCGCTCAGCGCACCGCTGAAATGCGTGGGGAGGCACTGCGGGTTGATGATCTGTTGCCGCCGTCCGTAGAGGCGGGCCGCCAGGCCGGGATCAAAGAAATCGATGTCCTTGAGGCAACGGACTATTACCGCACTCCACGGGGGCAGAAGCCACACGGTCTGAATCGGTCGCTGTTCTCCCATCAGGGAGCGGCGGTAGGCTGGGATGCCTTCCATCTGGCCGAAGTTCTGCTGACTCAGCCACTCATGGTTGTCGTGGGCGACAAGGTCGGTGGTTTCGGTGCATATCGCGATGGTTGCGAGATCATCGGTCGTGCCGCGTCCAAGAAGAAGGAGCTGGTCGTCATTGAAGGCTGGTCTCACTACGACCTCTACGACAAGCCTGAGCCGGTCGGCCAGGCACTGGCCAAGCTCGTCCCGTTCTACAAAGACAACCTGTAACCAGACGCGACGAGCACCACTCGATCTCCGGTCAGGGCAGAGCTCTGGCCGGGGAGCCGGACAGCGTCCTGCGCTTCGCAATGAAGCGCCGAAATCTGAATCCAGGAAGAAAGATCTATGGCACGCATCGAACAAGATCGCCTTCGCGAGGCGATGCAGCAGCTTGCCGCCATCTCGCCGGAAGACCACAACATGGTCAAGGCCTTGGCGGGCATCATTCGACCCCTCCGGAGCTTCCTGCATAAGGATCCCTCCGATCACGGCATGACTGAGTGGGAGGATCTTTCGATCCCGTCCGACGATGGAACGCCACTTGAGGCTTGGCTGATTCCAGCCAAGGGCGGAATGAGCAATAAGCTGATCATCTTCAATCACGCCTCGCCCATGTGTCGTTCCGGCTTCCCGGGCCACTTCGGGCCGCCCTGGAGCAACGTGGATGATGGCGAGATCGACTTCGTACTTCAGTACAAGCATCTGACCGACGCTGGCTACAACGTACTGACCTACGATCTGCGAAATCATGGAAACAGTTCGGCTGCCAACAATGGCGTCAGTGGGCTTGGCCAGTGGGAATGGCGTGACTGCGTCGGCGTGAAGCGCTTTGTGGATGCGCACCCTCTGCTTGGAAAGATGCAGGTGGGGCTCTTCAGTCAATGCCTGGGAGGAATCTCCCAGTACGTCGCCATCTCAAAGCACCCGGAACTGTTTGAGAACGTTCTGTGCATGTGCAGTCCGATGGTTCCCACTCCCGAGGGCTTGGTGAACCGGGCCACCGAGCGAATGGGAATCGAGCGCTATCGGGAGCTTGTCGATCTTGAGTTCATGAAGTTGGGGGGCTTCCCAGCGGCTGCGATGAGCCCCCGTCCCTATGCCCCAGACGTGCAGATGCCGGTTCTGATGTGGCAGCTGACCGATGACGCTGCGGCGCCCAACCCGCGGGATGCCCAAGAGACCTTTGACTTGATCGGCAGCGCCGAGAAGCAGCTCATCTGGATCGATGGTACGTCGCGTCGCTTCAAGGATGGCTACAACTGGTTTGGCAGGCATCCAGAACTTGTTCTTCAGTTCTTGGATAAGCACATGCGCTGAGGCATTAGGTCTCGAGATACATACGACAGAGTGAGATTAAAAGACATGAACAACGTACTTGTACTTGGAGCAAGTGGGCAGATCGCCCGTTGGGCAGTCCAGATGCTAGGCCAGTACCCGGACGTCGAGCAGACCTTGTATCTGCGGAACCCAAAGAACGTCACAGGCAGCGAGCCTGCCAACGCGAGAGTGGTCATCGGCGACGTTCTGGACAAGAAGGGCTTGGCGCTGGCAATGCACGGTAAGGACATTGTCTACGCCAACCTCGCCGGCAACGTGGACAAGCAGACCGAAACCATCATTTCGGTGATGAAGTCGCAGGGTGTGAAGCGCCTGATCTTCGTCAACTCCCTGGGGATCTACGATGAGGTGCCTGGTGCCTTCGGCGAGTGGAACAAGGAAGAGATTGGCCAGTACCTGCCGCCCTATCGAACCTCGGCCGACCTGATTGAAGCCTCAGGCCTCGACTACACGATCATTCGTGCGGCGTGGTTGACCGACGAAGATGAGGTTGACTATGAAACGACCGAGAAGGACGAACCCTTCAAGGGCACGGTCATTTCACGCAAGAGCGTTGCGGATTTGGTTGTGAAGATCATCGAGAACCCCACTCTCCACAGCAGGGGCAACATCGGCGCAAACAAGCCCGGGACCGATGGCGACAAGCCCTACTTCATGTGAAGGGTCGAATTGCTCAGCCCCGATGTTCGGGGCTGGGCGGCGACTTTGATAAATGTGCTCAGCTCCCATGAAGAATCCGATGCTTGAGAAGTTCGCCAAAGTGGCCGCGGTTGAACTGGGGACCGCCGCCGTATCCTTCGCCGCCCAGGCGGCCGAACAATGTGGCTCGGAGCCAATGCGCGACTACCTGGCGCAGATCAGATTCCGCGTTGGATCGTCCAGCAATGAAGAATTCTAGACGGAATTCACAACTTCGCGTCTCAGGCGCCTCGTGAGACCCTTCCTCCGCTAGCATTCTTACCTCCCGAGAACTTACGAACCGGGTGGAGATCCTGGGTCGCTGTAAGCAACGACCCGATCGCAGTTTGAGACAGCGGAGTGGACAGCCTCTTGGACAGCATTGAACGCCGCGCACTGGATGCACTGAAGCGTCTGGTGGCTGGAAAGCCAACTCATCCAACCATCAGAGCAAGAATGATGGCTGGCCACAAGATCATCTTTGTACGTACCGTCGCAATCGAAGCGGGCATAAGCCGTAACAATTTCCGCCCCGGCTTGGAACGCCACGCCCACGTCTACGAGGCAATCCAGAGAGCCAGCAAGGAGGAGACCCAGACAGTCAATGGGGCTGCACTGGAGCAGGCCCGCTCGGAGATCGCCAGGTTGCGCGAGCAGCTCCACAAGAGTGATCTGCAGAATGCTTCGCTCAAGTTCGAACTCAATCGTCTTCGTAGTTCGCCGGTTCATTCAGACTCTGACAACGTGACGGCGTTTCGTCAGAATCGGCGGACACGACCTCGCTAACCTCAGTCAGTCGAGCGAGGATGCTTCTGCTCTGTGCGACCCGCCTTCCAGCAGCAGAGCCTTTACTGAAGGTTTGTCCGCGTTGTTCCTCCGCGACGAGACGCTCATTCGCCTTCAACCTTTGCTCCCAGAAGTCCTGATGTTCGGGAAGGATTACGCAGCACTGACACGATGAGCAGAGACCTGGTGATCGAGCGCCAAAGTTGGGGCGTGCAGCCCGAGGCAGCATTGCAGCTTGCGAGTTGCAGCTGGACTTGCCAGGAATAATGTTGATAAGGCAACTTGCGTACGTACCCGTCCAGAGGCGGATATCCGCAAGCTCCACCAATGCTGCGGCCTTCTGGAGCGAATCTTCACCCTCCATTTTTTCCACCAGCTGCGTGACCGAGCTTGCATGCTTCTTTAGGAGCGCCGCTGCCGGCCCTGCCACCACCATCTTTCCGGCGCTGATCTCAAGCATCATGCGGGCAGTCTCCATTGTCCGCTCACCCTCAAGCTCTGCGAGCAGCTCTGGATCGTTGCCAATGTAGCCGTGGTCTGTGATCTGCTCGCTCATGTGGCGGAAGTGATGTCGTAGCTGAGTGATGAGCTTCGGATTGGATCTATAGACGAAATGGGCAAAGGTGGGGCGCCAACGCTGCGGACGCACTGCGCGCACCAGGGAAATTGCTTGTTCCTTTGAGATGCCTAAACGGCGCACCAGAGCATTCGCCGCGAACTCACGCTGATGGATGGCATGCTTGGCCGTATGCATGCGCCCAACGTTCGACGCATCAGTCGGCAGTGACTTCGCAGAAGTGAACGAAAGGAGTAGATCGCTTCTTCCCGACAGCTCTCTCCAGTAGGCGAACAACCTACAGAGCACGTCTACAGCGACGACGATAATTGGCAAACTGTTCGTCCCCGACGGTCGAAAGCCCGCGGTCCAGCGATGCTGGGTTTCCTGACGCTTGGCAGAGATCCCAACCAGCGAGAAGATATCCATCACCAGATCTGTCGATCGGCTGGTCTCCACAATGCCTCCGCCAATCGCCGCTTCGTTTGAGACTTTTAGTCCCATCAGCTCATGCGACCTAATTCCAGTGCATCCCTGGATGACGGTCGTGCACGCACTCTGCATCTCTATGATCGCTCTTCTGAGTACTTGAAGCCCGCTCACTTCGAACTCGCCGTATTCCGTCGTCCTTTCATAGGGCTCAAGGGATTCGTGCCAAGCCAATCCTGTCAAAGGATTGGTACTCATCTCAAAGCGCTCGATTCGAGATCGAATTTCCTTCAGAACTTCATTCCTTCTAGGTCCTGTTTGCGATCTCGCCTGCTCTAGTGCGGGCATCACATCGTTAACAAGATCTACAAGATCTTCCGCTCCACACTCAATCCACATCTGTGCCTCGGACAGAGCGGGGACGGAGATGTCGTCTTCAATTGGGCCCAGGCGGCCATTCTTCTGGAGGCCCAGGGAATGGACCACTACGTTGTAGGTGCTCCTCCCATCAAATGGTGCCTCGCTAGGTCCTGCAATTGGCCTGCTCTTGCACACTCGAGACACAGTGTGAAACTGAACGAGAGGATGCAGAAGCTTGAAGGCAGACGAGAACGTCCATTTGCGCTCACGTCCCTGCACGTTCACTACGTCGGTGTACTGATCATCTAGCTCTTCCACGTACTCCCAGCTTAGTGCCGAGGTCATTTCACGAATGCTCTTCAGTCCGCGAGAGACCATGAAGACGGCAAGCTCTCGTAGACCCATGAAGGTACTGGGAATGCTGCCGACTTCCATACGGATCCCGGCATCGTCTGCCGTAATCGCGGTTTGCATGAAGTTCTGAAACTCCAGGAGAAGCCCTTTGTTCTGGATGTCCGTGAACTTCGACTTCGCCCCAACCTCAAACTCCCAGTCGAGGATTACCTCTTCCCGGTTGGAGCCAGCGAGGTCATACGCGAACCGCCAGAGCTTCGAACTGGCTTCGACATTGAACTTTGGGTGGAGGAACTTCGATTCTTCGTTCAGCGCGCTACTTGGCACGTTCTCATCTCGCATTAGTGGCAGTTGAACTGACGGCTGGTCTTCTATTCGAGCGACGGCAGCGTCGCCAGAACGACTCGACTGGCTGCTTCCCGGTTCTTCTCGCTGTCGACCGCGGGGATCCACTTGGTGGTCAGGGTTTCGTAGCTGTCGCTGAACTTGCTCTTCCAGATCTCGATGCCAAGCTCGCCAATGCTCGACTCGTAAAGTTCTTTGAGCTGGAGGAACCTTGCTAGTGCATAAGCCTTGTTCGCGTCTGAAGCGGCTAGCGGGCAGGCCGGGCATTTCGCGTAGCTTGCGCACATCCTTCCCTCCCGCTCTCCAAACTGGGGGCTCTGAAATACATCAGCACAGATGAAGCCAGGTGTAGCAGCCGTCCGATCGTGCTGTGTAGTGCTCCTCCGAGAGTCAATCTTTCCTCCAGAGTTGATGAACCGCTGGTGCGCTGCAATAGCTCCCGCTAGCTTCTCTGCGCCTCGCTTCTGCATCTCCCAGGTCTGATAAGAATCCTGTCCAGTAGAGATTCGCTTGTGGCCCAGTAACCTCTTCAGCTCGAGCGCATCACCTCCCGATAGCTCGTCGATCAAGTTGGAGAATGCGAGCCTGCTGTCTCTGGTCGCTGAGTACTTAATGTTGCGAACCTCGCAGAACTTCATGATGAAGTTGGCGACCTTGGTGTTGTAGTTGTCGTTGATTCCGGCATAGCTGTCGACGCGGAGTCCGCGACGATTGTTCTTCCCACCCTCAGAGGTGACGTGCATAAACAGGTCATCTTGGATCTGGGGAATTGCGAAGCTTCGAATTCGAGCAGTCCAATCTCTCACGAACTGGATAAGGCGTTCGGGTGCCAACTCGTAGTCGCTGGCAGGAATGGCGCGCCTTTGCGGGGCACCAATCTGGCTGGGCCCGGCCCTTCTTTTGGACGATTTGATTAGAAGCCTGGCTTCTCCGAGGAACTCGATCGGGACAATCCCACTCAACGTCAGCTCTCGCAGAGTCTGCTCATTGAATCCCGTGTGCATGCTTAACAGCAGAAAGAAAGGCACTAGGTCAATGCCGATGGGATGGGCGATTCGGCGTAGTTCGACGTACTCATCCTCCTTCATATCCCTCAGGCCCGGCAGGGTTCTGACTGTCTTGAGCAGCGGATAGTTGCCGCCGAACTCATCGAGTATCCAGGCTACCTTCGCTTCGGGACTGGAAGTTCTAGGCTTTCCACCGTCCATCAGCGCCGCTAGCTCCTCATGCAGCCTGGGTAAGGATGTCCAGACATCATCCATGGTCTCCTTCGCCTGTTTGGCAGCTGCGGTCATCACCACCCCAAGCCTTTCGGTCGGGTCTTCCTTGGGCATGCTGACGGCCGGTTTCCCGGCAAACGGCTGGTGAGCTACTGATAGGCGTTTCCAAGCCGGGTCCAGCTTGTGCAGCGCCTCAGCCACTTTCTTGTAGGTCTTGTGATAGTTCAGCTGTGTGTTGATCGAGAACCGCTTTTTGCCATCCTCAGTTGCATCGAGGAACTCGACGAAGGCGCTTCCGATGCCCTCGGGGACGTCGCTTGGAGAGTTGATCTCTATTCGATGCTCCCGCGCAAATTTCACGAAGCCGCTGATGAAGTTGTTTGCTGAACTACTTCTGGTAGACCTAGCGTCGTGTCGAAAGGCGAGGCAGTAGGCTTGGGCAAAGATTGGCGCCGCGGTGCCTATTTGCTTCCAGCGGGTGAGGTTCACGATGTTCGGCTCTAAGCCGGCTTCTCTATCGAAAACCGCCACCATCTTCTGATCGGTAGTATCAACCCTCCACCCATACTGAGTTGTGCTCTGAGCATCCTGCTGTGGAGAGGCTTGGCGTTGGCGATCTTGCTGCGGAGTGTGCCTTGCATGAGAGATTCGTTTACCAGCCATCGGACTCAGTTGGTTCAGCGATAGAAGTGTCCACTCGTACTCTAAGTGGCGGTACTGCACGGAGGGCTTATGCCTGAGCTCATTTCAAGCTGGCGTTGATTCTTTGCAGGATTTCGCTCTCCAGCTCGCTGTAGTGAGCCTCGCAGCTTCGGAGGTAGATGGACTCAGTGGTCTGACGCATGGCATGACCGAGAACCAGCTGGATGTACTTGATGGGATCTGGATCGCCGGCTGTCTGTCGCGCCACATAGGTGTGTAGGGCGAACGTGTGCCGGAGCGCGTGGACCGTGATTCGCTCGCGGGATGCACGCTCATAAGCTATATCGTCTTTGCTTGCCAGCTTCTTCAGATACTCGTCTCGCGCTCTGGCGAAGACGCGATTGAGTGTTTCGGGAGTGACTGGTTTGCCTTTGTAGCGCGAGTTCTTGGTCCTTTGAACGAAGAGGAAGCCGTGGTCCATTCCGCCCCTGGCTGTCCTCGGCCCAAGTAGGCGGGCTCTCTCCTCCACGGCATATCTTTTGAGCGCGTTGAGAAGCCAGACGGGAACCGGCACCTTCCGCTTCTTCGATCCCTTGCCCATCACCTGGATCGCGACTTGAACAAAGTTGTCCTTTCCATTCGTGATCGCGTTCAGGACTGTCTGAACTTTCAGATCGCAGACTTCTGCTCTTCTAAGTCCAGCATGCCTGCAGAGCTCTGCCATAAGGCGTGGGCCGGTCAGACCATCGTTGATGATGAGTTCCCCGTCCTCCACATGGGTTGGACTGGGCCCAAGCTGATCGAACACACCATTGAGTGTGTCTATATGCAGCGCGGTAACGTGTTCGTCCGCCTCATTGAGACCCGGAAGCTTCACTCCAACGTCGAGGTTGAGAGCGGTGCCCTGTGGCGTCTGCACCTCCACGATAGCGAAGCGGTTTTTCAGGTAGCCACGGCTCTGGCAGAACCGGATTGCCTTGGTCAATGTTGACCAGC